>JAPHSC010000098.1 GCA_026193125.1 Gammaproteobacteria bacterium | reverse complement strand
TACTCGCCAATGAATACAACGGATTCTCATAGCCCTTCACCCCGCATCACTGAAGACCGAAAAGACCTCCCTTTACAGGTGCCAGGATTTATTACGCTACCGCTGCCTGTATGTCTTCCGCATTCGGACATATGCCTATGGCCCACCGTTCCCAATGGTGCCCACAAAATTAGACCCGGACAAAAAAATAGAATGTGATTCCGCTGCCAGCCGGCCGGAAGCCGGTCTAGGTGTTAGCCGTCATCCCCGTTATCGGCGAACCGAGGTAGATTTGCGTTGTAACTCGACTCACATGGGGGAACGTAAATGACAAAACGGCTTCTATTATGTGTGCTGCTTCTGGCCTCGAGCAGCCTAGCGCTCGCCGCAACACCCAAAGAGACCGGCTTCTATCTTGGCGCCGGTTACGGGATGACCATGTTCGACGACGACGGTGCTTTCAGTGGTCTGAGTTTTGACGATACGGATTCAGGCTACCAGGTATTTGGTGGCTACAAGTTCATGAGGTTCTTTGCGCTGGAAGCCCGTTACTCGGATTTCGGCTCTTTCTCCGTGATGTCCTTTCCCTTTGACGTAACGGGGTATTCGCTCAGCGCTGTCGGTATCTTGCCGCTTGGAGCTGGCAATTGGGAACTATTTGGACAACTGGGATTCGGACAAGTCGATTTGTCGCTGCCCGGTGAATCATCCAGCAATGAGGGTGTGATGTCAGGAGGGTTCGGGGTCCGGTATAACTTCACCGAGCAGTGGTCGGTAGGCGGACAAATTAACGTCTACGTCTGGGAGGACTCGTCGATTGGAACGACCTATGACCTGGCGGTGAGTGACTCGTCCATTACCATCCAGTACGCGTTCTAAAAAAAGGGGTCAGGTTTATTTTCCTGCTAATGGAAACTGAACCTGACCCCGATTCTTGACAGTACGGTCAACCCCTGGCTTCAGGGGGTTGAAACCGGAACGTAATCCTCAACAATATCCTGCCAGCCAAACTTTGACTGGCGGGAACCAATGCGCACGAACTCCGTGGCCCAATCACTCAGGAGAGTGCCATTCGCTTCCTGGGTATAGAACTTAAAGGGCTGCGGATAAGGAAAGCTGGGAGACGGGGCAGTTACCTGCACGCCGCCATGCGTGTCATCGCCACTGACGATGAAACGCTTGTAGCGTTTTGGGTAAGCCTCGTTTAACGCACCGTGCTCGGTGAGGATCAAATCGCGGTAGACCACGGGGTCCATACGACTGCCGTCGCCTTGTGCGAAGAACCGGTTGGTCGCATCGGAGTCCGTCTCGTAAAACCCTTCGCGGATAGTCGAATCGTTCTCCAGTCTCCAGTTGATGATCCCGGTTTGCTGGCCAAAGGCATTGCAGCGGCCATCATCGATGCAGCTTTGCGGATAAAACTGCTGGAACTGCCAGTCATTCTGACGGGCCCAGACTGACAACCAGGGTATATCCGGACCGCCGGCCGCGGGAGATGTGCCCAGGTTGACCGCAATCGGTCCGGCATCGTTGTAGACCGTGAGCCGGGTTTTATTACCGAAGGCAAAACGGGCCAGGAACGGTGCGAAGGCTGCAGCACCAACGCCACCGGCGCTATGACCCATGACCGTTACCTGCCTGGCGCGTGGGAACATCTCTTTGGCCACGTCCATACCGGCACTGACATTGCGCAGCCCGCGGTGGTGACGTGTCGGCGGTCCATATCCCTGCGGCAGACCCAGTTGTGTTTCGATAAAGGTCTGCCAGTCCGGATCAATCACGTCGTTGTCACCACCAAACGTGGAGCCGTCGCAATACGGCATGTAAACGACCGAGTAGTCGGCAAACGGGTTGTCGGAAGACATGGAATCAAACACACCCGGGAACGGTCCGTCCGCAGGGGGTGCCTGTTCTTCGCCGAGGACGTTGCAGTTATAGAAACCCTGCCAGCAAGCGCCGCCACCCTGCAGGAAGATCAAAAGCTTTTTGGGGTCGCCTTCCCTGGTAAACACGGAGTAGTCGGTGCAGGCAATGCAGACCGGCCCGTCCGGGCGAACACCGGTGGGGGACGTAGCGTCGGCTGTATACTTGGGATCAAAATCGTGCCTGGTCCACACACCGTGCTGACTTTTGATCGACTCCGAGGTTCCGAGGTATTTGTCTACCCCTGCGTCGCGGAGTTCTTTTGCAGCCGCCCGGTTGAGACCTTTGGACCGATCCTTCGAGTCACCGTCATCATTGTCGTGATGGTCGTCGCGATGTTCGTGTCGCGTGTCATCGTAAGAGCCCTGGTGGTGCTTTTTCGAATCTTTGTCAGCTAGCGCAGTGCCGGATGCAATAGAAAGGCAAATGGCTAGAAAAAAACCTATAAATCGTTTCATTGCTTGCTCCCGGAAAATTGTTGGTTCTTAGTCTGGGACATCCGTGGCAGACGAGTATTGCACAAAGCTACCGGTGCCTCCAAACGGTCCTCTGCAACAAGCTAACAGCAAGTTCACCGGATACAGGGGTCAGGTGTACTTTCCTGCCCCAGAGGATCGAACCTTGAGCCTTTTTGCATGCGTCGGTCTTTCCGCGACTTTATTGTCGTTTCCAACTCTCGAGTCATGTATGCTTTTCATCGATGGAGCGGTAGGTCCAGTGAGAGGCAGGGTCGCATCGGGTTGGTAGAGATAAACGGCGTCCAGGACGGTTTTTTGAGACCCTGTGTATGTGGTGAAATTCGATGAATTTAAAACATCACGATTTGTCACTCCCCTGCAAGACTATTCATTGCTTGATCGTGTTCGCCGGCCTGGGTGTTCAGTCATCACTGCTTGCACAGGTTGTTGAGGAAGGGCAGCACTGGTTTCCCGATGCACCTCCGGCCTGGGCAGAAGCGACCAAGTACAAGAACGAGAATTTCTCAGTGGGTTTCCTGTTCGGGGCGCTGGTTGATTACACCGTCTTTGACCAGGACCAGCAGAGTATTGACCAGGTCGGCATACAGAATAACGAGCTCGAGTCACGTTCTGCACGCTTTCTGCTTGCCGGAACGCTCGACTTCATCGGCCCCTGGTCCTATGTCCTCACGGGTGAATACAACGGGTATGACCGACCGTCCGATGTGCCTGTTTTTAATTTAATGGACGCCTCGCTGACGCGCTATTTTGCCGACGGGAAACAGCGTTTGACTCTTGGCAAACAAAAGCAGCCTTTTATATACGAAGTGGTTGGCGATTCCGCCAACCTGATACAGCACGAGCGCTTCCTGAACCCGTTTTTCGCCTCCAGGGGTTGGGGAGTGTCCTATACCCACACCTATATGGACAAGAAACTCGGCCTGCAAATGGGCTGGTACAACGACTGGTTTGAAGAGGGGGGAGTTTTTGCAGGTAACGGCAACCAATTGGTGCTTCGCGCGACCGGTCTGCCAGTGTGGCGCGACGAAGGCGCCCAGCTTCTCCATGTGGGTATCTCGGCCCGTTACAAGGACGACGAATATGGCGAGCTGCAATATCGTGGCAGACCGGGATCCAATGTGACTGATTTCTACGTGGACAGCGGCAGCTTTGAGGCCAGGCATTCCCTGCAGATGGGACTGGAAGCACTTTGGCAGGCCAACAACGTCACGCTGCTGGGAGAATATGCCAGGGGTTGGGTTACCTCGCATACGACCGGGAACCCTCAATTTGATGGTTACTATGTGACCGCGAGTTATATTTTTAACGGTCAGCTTCGACCCTATGACACCCTGTTGCGGTATAGCCGCAGGGTGAAGCCGGGTGCCGGCTGGGGCGCCCTGGAACCCTTTGTGTGGTTCGGGCGTGTGAACCTGGATGACGCAGGAATAGCCGGCGGCAAAATGAATAAACAAGCTGTTGGCGTTAACTGGTGGGCCACGCGTCGCTGGAAAATGAGCGTCAGCTATGGCGACATTGAGCTGGATCGATTTAACCTTGTCGGTTCAACACAGCAGCTTCTTTTCCGCTTGCAGTGGATTGGTCCCTGACAGTAATTGGGGTCGAACCGCAATTAATTCCGGCAATCTGTAAAAAGGTGTCAGGTTTATTTTTTACGAGGTCGCCCTGGTGCCGCGGCCGACAGGCGGCGCCCGGTTCGACGCTCCAGGGCAGTGCGGAACCGATGGTTACCCGTGACCTGGCAGCGGTTCAGCGCGGTACGAATTTGGTCTCGTTCCTCGTCGCTACCGCCCTGTCCAACGAACGCTCTATAGCAGGTCTGTCTTGTTTCTCGATCGGTTCCCAGGGCCACGTACTCCTCGTGCGCATCCACCCAGTCACAATGTATTTTTCCACTATTGTGGCCGTAGCTTGACCAACCGTATTCATCAGGTGAGCTCACAATGCCCGCATTGACCGGGTTCAGTTCAATGTAGCGGTAGCAAGCGAGAAGGTAGGCAGAGGAGTCAACCAGACTGGGCTTGAATCGGCCTTCCCATAGAGTTCCACTGCGCTTCTCCTTTCGATTGATGTAGCGTGTCTGCCGCGCCGCGAGGACACGCATGAATGCCG
>JAPHSC010000223.1 GCA_026193125.1 Gammaproteobacteria bacterium | reverse complement strand
GATCATCATCCAGCAGGGCGGCGTAACTGATCATGTCATCTTTTTCGTCCAGGCTCATGTCGGCGGGGTGTTTGTCCATCACCGTTGCCTCCTTGTCCTTGTTCAGGGAAACCTGAAAGACAAAGTCACTTATACGGAAGGTATCGCCGTCGCTCAGGCGGGCAGAGTTGCCGCGCCCGATCCGGGTGCTGGCCTTGTTCATGAACACGCCGTTTGTACTGGTGTCCAGAATGAAATAATGCCCATCCTTATTCAGGATGGCAGCGTGTTTGCCCGAAATATGACGGTGGGGATCTGGCAATACCCAGGTGTTGTCGACAGCCCGGCCTATCGTGCCTCCGTGCACGGTGAACTCCTTCTGCGCATTGTCCTTGAAGGACTTTGCATATCTGCCGGTAACCTTGATTGTGAGCGCCATAAGTTAATGATCCCAGCGTAGCCGCGAGCCTGTCCTTCTGCCCGACAACTGATTATACATAATGACGGCCACCGGAAGGTGGCAGTGTGTATACTTCCCGTCGAGCCTATCCGTAACGGAAATAGCCGAAGGGGTCATTATTCTGACCACTGGCCTGTTTCGGGCAGTGCAGGGGTCACATTTTTCGACATGGCCCCCGATTTTTTCTTAGACTTAGCGCCTTAGGAATTGACTGGACAACGTATGGCTGAGCAGCACATTTTCAAGGTCGCCTTCATGAATCAGGGGAAGGTCTACGAGATTTATGCGCGCAGCGTGGGTCACGGAGAGCTTTTCGGGTTCCTGGAAGTGGAAGAATTGATATTTGGAGAGCGGTCGGCTTTGCTGGTTGATCCGGCCGAAGAGCGCATCGCATCCGAATTTAGTGGTGTGAAGCGCACCTTCATCCCCCTGCATGCCGTGGTGCGTGTCGACGAGGTGGAGAAAAAAGGTGTCAGCAAGATCACTAACCTTGAAGGCAGCAATGTGGCCCAGTTCCCCATGCCGGTGTACACCCCCGGGGGCGACGGCCGCGGAAAATAGGCGCGCAAGGGGACATCGAACTTGAAACTGGCTTACCTGGGGAGTGGCAGCAAGGGCAATGCTGCATTGTTTGAGGCCGCCGGCACCTGTGTGATGCTTGACTGCGGCTTTACCCTCAAGGAATTGGACAGGCGCATGGCCAGGTTGGGCTTCAGCCCCGAGAATCTGGATGGCATCCTGGTCACCCATGAGCATTCGGATCATTTTGCCGGCGTGGCCAGACTGGCTCGTCGTCACTCCATTCCGGTATGGCTTACCCACGGCACCGCCAGGGGCGGCGACGTGGAAGGCGTGGATGTGCGCTGGGTCAATGCCCACGAGAGTTTTACCGTCGGCGCCCTGAGCATTGCGCCCATGCCGGTTCCACACGATGCTCGGGAACCCTGCCAGTATGTGTTCAGCGATGGTGAAAAGCGGGCCGGGGTACTGACCGATGTCGGGCACGCCACGCCCCATATCATTCAGAGCCTGGGCGGGGTAGACGTATTGCTGCTGGAGTGTAATCACGACCTGGAAATGCTCATGAATGGCCCTTATCCACATCGCCTGAAGCGGCGGGTCAAGGGCGCCCTGGGGCACCTGAGCAATTGCCAGGCCGCGGAATTGCTGGGCAATCTGGACCAAAGCCGCTTGCGCCAGATATTCGCCCTGCACTTGAGCGACACCAACAATACCCCGGCGCTGGCCAAAGACGCCCTGGCGGAAGCGCGCTCCAGGACGGGAATCGATATAGAAGTCGTGGACCAGGAAGACGGGCTGGCCTGGTACCAGCTATAGAGTTGTCCTGCGCTATGGTCGACCGCGGCAGGGTCTTGTAAAATGCAGCCCTCTCCGGACGCGCCCACCAGTACCTGAACCTAGGGACCGAACATGCTCACATTGCCCGGTGCTCCGGCGCTATCAGCTTTCCGCCTCAGCAAGCTTCTTGATGATCTGCGTGGCCTCGAGCCGTCAATTACCGCAGTTCAGGCCAGTTTTCTTCACCTGGTGGAGCTGGAAAGTGAACTTTCGAAGCGCGACATGCAGGTGCTTGAGCGCCTTCTCCGCTATGGCCCATCTGCCGGGCCGACCCAGCTGGACGGACAATTGGTGTTGGTGGTGCCGCGCTTTGGGACCATATCTCCCTGGTCAAGCAAGGCGACAGATATCGCACATATCTGCGGTCTGAACGGTTTGATGCGGATTGAACGGGGCATCGCATATACGCTTGCATGCGAGCGCCCACTTGATGCCCCCGGGTTGGCCATGGTCTCGGCCAGGCTGCACGATCGAATGACCGAATCAGTCTGTCTGGAGTTATTTGAAGCCGAACGATTGTTTTCCCATCACCCGCCCGGGCAGCTTGCCAGTGTGGACGTGTTGCTCGGTGGCGAGCGCGCGTTGGCGCAGGCCAACCTGGACCTGGGACTGGCCCTGTCGCCTGACGAGATCAGCTACCTGGCAGAAAGTTTCCTCGCACTGAATCGTAACCCCACGGACGCCGAGTTGATGATGTTTGCCCAGGCGAACTCGGAGCATTGCCGGCACAAGATTTTCAATGCGGACTGGGTGATCAATGGACAGCCACAGTCCAAGACACTGTTCGACATGATTCGGAATACCCATAAGCATGCACCTGACGGTGTGCTCTCCGCATACCGCGATAATGCTTCGGTGATTGAGGGCAATCGTGGCCGGCGCCTGATCACGGAGGCCGAAACCCACAAGTACGTATATCTGGATGAAGATATTCACGTGCTGATGAAGGTGGAGACTCACAATCACCCCACGGCTATCTCCCCGTATCCGGGTGCGGCCACTGGCTCGGGCGGTGAGATTCGCGATGAGGGCGCTACCGGTCGCGGCTCAAAACCCAAGGCGGGTCTGACGGGATTCTCGGTTTCCAACCTGCGCATTCCGGGATTTTTGCAGCCCTGGGAGGTAGACCACGGCAAGCCGGATCGAATCGCTTCAGCCCTGCAGATCATGCTTGAGGGTCCGATAGGCGGCGCAGCCTTCAACAATGAATTCGGGCGACCCAATCTGTGTGGTTATTTCCGCAGCTATGAGCAGGAAACTGCTGATGGCCAGCTGCGCGGCTACCATAAACCAATCATGGTGGCCGGTGGTGTAGGCAATATTCGCGGTGACGACGTGGAGAAGTCCGAGGTAACACCGGGATCGTTGATCGTGGTGCTCGGTGGTCCGTCCATGTTGATCGGCCTGGGCGGTGGCGCTGCCTCGTCCATGGGTTCGGGGCAAAGCAGCGAGGAACTCGACTTCGCCTCGGTGCAGCGAGACAACCCGGAAATGCAACGGCGCTGCCAGGAAGTGATAGATCGCTGCTGGGCGTTGGCCGCAGACAATCCTATCCTGCTGATCCACGACGTGGGCGCCGGTGGCCTGTCCAACGCCGTACCCGAAACCCTGGACCACAGTGGTCGTGGCGGCGATCTGCACTTGCGGGATATTCCCAACGACGAGCCCGGCATGTCCCCCATGGCAATCTGGTGCAACGAGTCCCAGGAGCGCTACGTCATCGCTATCGCTCCGCAGTCACTGACGTTGTTTGAGACCTTGTGTAAACGTGAGCGTTGTCCCTATGCGGTGATTGGAACCGCAACTGACGATGGCTGGTTGCGGGTTAGCGACAGCCATTTCGGGAATTTCCCTGTCAACATGCCCATGGAAGTGTTGTTGGGCAAGACGCCGAAACTGACCCGGGATGTACAGCGGATAGAACCTTCCCCAAGTGAATTCGATAGGTCGGGTATCGAACTGGATGAGGCAGTGCAGCGGGTCCTGCGGATGCCCTCGGTGGCAGACAAGACCTTCCTCATCACCATTGGTGATCGGTCGGTAGGCGGGCTGGTCAGTCGTGACCAGATGGTAGGTCCCTGGCAAGTACCGGTGGCGGATGTGGCAGTGACCGCCAGCGGATTCATGGGCTATACCGGGGAAGCAATGGCCATGGGTGAGCGTGCGCCACTGGCCGTTACTGATGCTCCGGCCTCGGGCAGGATGGCGGTCGGTGAGGCAATCACCAATATCGCTGCCGCGGATATCGGTGAACTCGGCAAGGTGCGCCTGTCGGCCAACTGGATGGCTGCCTGCGGTCATCCGGGCGAGGATGCCAGGCTCTACGACACGGTCAGGACCGTGGGCGAGGAACTGTGTCCGGCTCTCGGAATTGCCATCCCGGTGGGCAAGGACTCATTGTCCATGAAGACCTCCTGGCAGGATGAAAACGGCTCCCACGAGGTGGTGGCGCCCCTGTCCCTGATTATTTCCTCATTCGCCCCGGTCAGGGATATTCGGAATACGGTCACTCCCTGCTTGTTGCCCGAGCCAGGCAGCCGCCTGCTACTGGTGGACCTGGGGCAGGGCCTCAACCGATTGGGCGGGTCGGCCCTCGCGCAGACCTACAGTCGTGATGGCGGCGCGGTGCCCGACCTGGCCAAGCCAGCCTTACTCAAGGGCTTGTTCGATGCCGTGCAGTCCTTGATCAGCCGGAAAATGCTGCTCGCCTATCATGACCGTTCCGATGGAGGTCTGCTGGCGACTCTCTGCGAAATGGCTTTTGCCGGCCACACCGGTTTGCATATCAACCTGGACAGCCTCGGCGACGATACCCTGGGCAGTCTGTTCAACGAAGAACTCGGCGCGGTCCTGCAAGTTCGAGAGTCCGACCGCGATCGGGCGATGGCGGTGTTGGGCAGTCACGGCCTGGGTCAATGCACACACGAGATTGGTGGCCTGATGCAGGAGCAGGTGCTGTGCTTCGTTCGCGCCGGTCACACGGAATTCGAGGCCGGCCGAGTGGAATTGCACCGTAGCTGGTCAGAGACCAGTTACCAGATGCAGAAGCTGCGTGATAACCCGGAATGCGCCGAGGAGGAATACGACGGCTTGCTGGATGAAGAAAACCCGGGTCTGCATAGCGACCTGAGCTTTCACCCGGCGGACAACCCGGCGGCGCAGTATATTGCCACCGGTGCCCGTCCTCGCATTGCCATCCTGCGTGAGCAGGGTGTAAACAGCCAGATGGAAATGGCTTCGGCATTTGAGCACGCCGGATTTCAACCGGTCGATGTGCACATGAGCGACATCCTGTCCGGCCGACGCAGCCTGGATGAATTTCACGGTCTTGCAGCCTGCGGGGGATTTTCTTACGGGGATGTGCTGGGTGCAGGCGAGGGCTGGGCCAAGTCGATCTTGTTCAATGACCTGGCGCGTCGCGTTTTTAGCGATTATTTCCAGCGTAGCGACACTTTCGCACTGGGCGCGTGCAATGGCTGCCAAATGCTTTCTGCCTTGAAGGAGTTGATCCCGGGTGCGCAGCTTTGGCCGCGTTTCGTGCGTAATCGGTCCGAACAGTTCGAGGCGCGCCTGAGCCTGGTCGAGGTGCGTGAATCGCCCTCGGTGTTGCTCACCGGTATGGCCGGATCGCGCTTGCCGGTGGTGGTTTCTCACGGTGAAGGTCGCGCCGAGTGGCAGGGTGATGCCTGGCAAGAACAGGCCGGCAGCGAGGGACTGGTAAGTGTGGGTTATGTGGACAACTATGGTCAGCCTGCAACCCGCTATCCTGCCAACCCCAACGGATCGCCTGGCGGGGTGGCTGGTTTGACCACCACTGACGGTCGAGTGACGATCATGATGCCTCATCCAGAGCGTACTCGCCGCACGGTGCAGAATTCCTGGCACCCGCAACAATGGGGTGAAGACGGGCCCTGGATGCGGTTGTTCCGCAACGCCCGTGTCTGGCTGGGCTAGATCTAGGCAACTGGCGCGGACCGGGGGCATTGACGCAGGGACTGTGACCCTGCCTCAGCTCAAACATTGGGGATAGTTACATGACTACACGGTTTCGTGATGTGGAGTTACATGCTCCAACCGGCAGCAAGCTGCGCTGCAAGGGCTGGGTGCAGGAAGCGGCCCTGCGCATGCTGTACAACAACCTTGATCCGATGGTCGCGGAGAACCCCAGGGAATTGATTGTCTACGGCGGCATCGGTCGCGCCGCGCGGAACTGGGAGTGTTTCGACGCCATCGTAGCCACCCTGGAACGCCTTGAAAACGATGAGACCCTGCTGGTTCAGTCGGGCAAGCCGGTGGGCGTGTTCCGGACCTTTGAGCATGCCCCCCGGGTGCTGATCGCCAACTCCAACCTGGTGGGTAACTGGGCCAACTGGGAACATTTTTTCGAACTGGATAAGAAAGGCCTGATGATGTACGGCCAGATGACGGCCGGGTCCTGGATCTACATCGGCTCCCAGGGCATCGTGCAGGGCACTTACGAGACTTTTGCCGAAGCGGT
>JAPHSC010000379.1 GCA_026193125.1 Gammaproteobacteria bacterium | reverse complement strand
GCACGACCTGATCCCAAACCTGGTGGAAACCGCCAAGGGCTACATGAAGCACGAAAGGGAAACCCTGGAAGCGGTGATCAACGCCCGTAACACGGCGGTTACCGGCCTGAAGCACGCCAGCGCAAATCCCGCTGATGCAGGCGCGATCCAGGAACTGGCCGGCGCAGAGGCCGCATTGAGCGGTACCCTGGGCCGCTTGTTCGCATTGGCAGAAGCCTATCCGGATCTAAAGGCGAATCAGAACATGCTGGCGCTGCAGGAAGAACTGTCTTCTACAGAAAACAAGATAGCATTTTCGCGCCAGGCCTTTAATGACTCCGTCATGAGTTTCAATACTGCCCGCGAAACTTTCCCGAGCAACCTGATCGCGGGTTTCTTTAATTTCAAGGCGGCAGAACAATTGCAGATAGAGGGCACCGAAAAACGTGCAGTGCCCGCAGTGAGCTTCACCAGCGACTGACGCCACCAGGCCATGGACTTCTTCCAGCGTCAGGAGCGGGCACGCAGCAAGAGCAGGCGCCTGGTCTGGCTGTTTGTGCTGGCCGTAGTCGGTATCGTGATCGCCCTGAACGTGGTAGCCAGCGCGGTCTTCTCCGGTTTTAATGGAGAAAGCCGGACCCTGTTACCGGGGCTCTGGTGGTACCAGCAGAACCTCCCGATCGTGGCTGCTGTGACCGGTGCCAGCCTGACGCTTATTTTCGCTTCCAGCGCTTTTCGCATTGCGAGCTTGCGCAGCGGCGGAACCGCCGTCGCCGAAGCCCTCGGTGGCACGTTTATTGAACTGGATACACGAGACCCGCTGGAAAGGCGTTTGAGGAACGTGGTAGAGGAAATGTCGATAGCCTCGGCATTGCCGGTGCCCAATATCTATGTGCTCTGGCAAGAGACAGGAATCAACGCTTTTGCTGCGGGCTTCACCCAGTCCGATGCAGCGGTGGCAGTGACCCGCGGAGCTCTTGAACAATTGAGCCGGGACGAGTTGCAGGGAGTGATTGCCCACGAGTTCTCACATATCCTCAATGGAGATATGCGCCTCAATCTGCGCCTGATGGGCATTCTGTTCGGCATCCTGATAATAGGACAGCTGGGTCGAATAATACTGCGTTCCGGCCGCTTTGGGAGTACGGGTGGCCGGTCTTCAGGCAGCAAACGCGGCGGCGGTGTCGCGGTGGTCCTGATGCTGGGTGTTGCACTTTTTTTAATCGGCTACATCGGCGTGTTTTTTGGCCGCATGATCAAGGCCAGCGTGTCCCGGCAACGGGAGTACCTGGCAGACTCGTCAGCCGTGCAATTTACCCGGCAAAGTGCTGGTATTGCCGGGGCGCTGAAAAAAATCGCCGGACTGGGCGTGGGATCACGCATGCGCTCCATGCAGGCTGAAGAAATCAGTCACATGCTGTTTGCCTCCGGCTCCCGTTTCTTCTCGGGCTGGATGGCCACTCATCCACCGCTCGAGGATCGCATTCGAGCCCTGGATCCGAGTTTCAAGGGCATAGCACCCGGTGGCGCCAGGGCACAGGTGCCAATGCCCGGAGTCGCCGGTATATCGGGCTCGGCACTGACAGGTTCAAACGTTGCAGGGCTTGCCGGAAAGCCCGACGCGACGGGCATTAGCCTTGCAGTCGGACTGCTTGAGCATCTTCCCGCGTCTCTCACCGAAGACCTCCAATCTACGACTGCCATGCCCAAACTGCTGCTGGCCCTGCTGCTAAGCAAGGATGCGAGGGAGCGGGAAAGTCAGGTGGCCCTGCTGGAAAGAAGACTCGGGGGGGCGGCAGCCGCGGAAATAGTCAAAAACAGGGAATTGCTCGGTGGTTTCACACGACAGCTCCGGCTGCCCATACTGGAACTGTGCTTTCCGTCCTTGCGCCGTCTGCCTGCGCCAAAGCGGGATTTTTACCTGGAACTGGGGACCGAACTCGTGGAACGCGACGGCCATGTTGACTACCAGGAATTTGCCTTGCTGCAGGTATTGGGCGTTTACCTGAGGGACCTGGAACATCCCGGTCGCCGTACTCAAAAAAGGCATTCGCGGCGCACTATTGTTCCCGCCACGGCCAGAGTATTTGCACTGCTGGCGAGAGCCGGACAGGCTGACCCGGCGCTGGCGGAACTGGCTTATGAGCATGCCATGCAACAGTTGCTGCCCGGTTTGCCAAAGGTCCAGCGCCCGGCGTGGGGTCCGCAGGACCCAGACCTGCAGCAGATCTCAGCCGACTTGTCCTTACTTGACCAGCTACCCCCGCGGGGCAAGCGCAAGTTGATCGAGGTCATGACCGAGCTGGTGCTGCTGGATCAAAATGCAGGGATCCTGGAACTGGAAATTCTTCGCTGTTTCGCTGCCAGCCTGCATATTCCACTGCCGCCCATGGACCCGACTTTCGATGCCGTGAGCGACCCCGACGAGTCTGCCAGGGCCTGATCTAGTTGTCAGGCTCGGGGTCTTCCGGTAACGGAGCAGTCTGCTGCTCGTCCTGGGTATCCGGGCTGGTTTCGGGGGCGGCAGTGAAATCCAGGCCCTGGTAAAGCTCTTGTTGCTCGCTCTGCTGTTCTTCCAAACGGCGTTGCTCGGCCAAGCGGTCCTCTCTTTCCCGCTGCTCTCTTAGCGCCTGAAGCTTACGCTCAGACTCTCTTTCAAGTAGATCAGCATTGAGTTCTTCCTGCTCGCGCCACAAGCGTTCCACAGCCCGCCGTGCGTTGACACAGTTTCTGTCATCGAAAGTATCGGACCGCTCCAGGTCGCAACGTGCCAGCGTCGCATCGAGCATAACCCGGTCCTGGACAAATTCATCCACGGAGGTAGGCGGCGCCTCCTTGGCGCAGCCGGCCGCTGCCAAGACCGCCACGAGAAAAATTGCGATTAGTCGTATCACCACTGTGCCCCAGTTTCCAACTCCAGATTCTTTTGCCAGCTTAGGTCAATTCCGGCCAGATGTGTAGCCGCCCCTGGCCAAATGGTGGCAACTCTGCCCCTGATGCCTACTCGCTCTCAACCAGGGCTTTATCCACAGGGGCCGGCTCGCCGCCGGGCGCGGGAACCAGGCTCCCGGCCTCCCCTATCGCCAGACCCAGGTGCTTGCCGAAATCGTGGAGCAAGGCATCGGCATCACCCTGGATATCGGGATTGTCCCTCGCGTCGAAATATATCGTCATAGCCACCGGCTCCCCACCCTTGTCAGCCCAGGGAAATACCATTTGTTGGCCACTGCGGTCTGGAAAATAGTGCGAGTTACTGCCACCCGGCATTTCCGCAAGCCTGCTGGCGCGAACGCTCAGGCCTGCCGAAGTCAGGGCCAGCAAATGCAGCCAATTGTGGGTGCGTGCAACCATGGCATTGCCACCCGGCACAAAAGCAAGTTTCACCACCTCGCCACCCAGGTGCAGGGGCCTGCCGGCCATGCTGTAATCCTGGCTGCGCCAAACGCTGAGATCACCACCTCGATCCGCCAGGACCACGAAGCGGTCGTCCGGACTGAAGCGGGCAACTTGCACGGGTTGGCCGGTAGAGATGGTTTGCAGCAGCTCACCGGTCGTTGCGTCGCGCAGCTGCAAATCTGCTGCGTTACCCTGGACCAGCAACTGCCTGCCATCGTGGCGCAGCGCAATTACTGGTGCAGAACCTAAAGAAGCGACGTCGAAACGCGGCTCACCGGTGCGCGCGCTCCAGACTCTGGCCCCATACGGGCCTGAACCCGCCAACACCAGACCGTCATCACTAATCTGGGCATCCTGCAGCACACCCAGGTCGTTGCGGAAACTTACCGATGCACCCTCACCGCCCTGCTCCCAAACCCGCAGACTCCCATCTTCGGCGGCGCTCACCAGGAATTCACCGTTTTCACTGTAACGAATGAAATTGACCGGCGCGGCGTGACCCTTGGTAATTTGCTTACGCACACCACTGGATTGGGTATTTGACGAAGATGACTTTCTTGACACCTCTCCGTCCTTGTTACCCCAGGCCAGGGTATTGCCATCCGGGCTGATAGCCAGGGTTTCCGGTGCTGCGGGAAGGGCCGCTCCAGGTAACGCCAGCTTTCCACTCTGCAAATCCCACACCCTGACAATCCCACCATGCTCGGCCGTAAACAGGCGCGACGAATCCAGCGAGAACCCACTGAACAACCCCTGGCCTGGCATGAGAGGCTGGGACAAGCCGCGATCCGAACCCGGCACCCCCCGGCCGTGGCGCAGATTGTGCGTGCGGACACCCCGTTGGCCCAACTCGAGCAGCAGGACGCTTCCCGGCCGATCCTGTACAACGACCTGACCCGGTGACATGCCAACGAACATACTCTGGCCATCCCGGTTATCCAGCACCACATCGGGCGGTGGCCCACGTCCAGCCAGCGACTTCAGGTTCCATCCTCGCGCCTTGCGGTCACGGTTACCCATCCACATCCAGTTTCCCGAGACATCGAAAGTCAGGTCGGTCACTGGCGTGGCGTGAAAAAGTTCTGCCAGGATTCTGGTGGGAGCGAGGTCCCATACTCGCACCACGTTATCCCTGAATGCCGCCGCCATGCGAGCACCCCCGGGGGCCAAGGCAACATGTGTCACACTGGAGTCAAAATTCAGCGCATGAATCCGTTTGCCGCTCGCCAGGTCAAACACACGGAAGCTGCTGCCCTGGTCCTTGCGCTGTGCCGCCAGCAAGAGGAAACGTCCATCCACAGATAGCGTCGGCGGTACGGCCAGGATGCCTTCACCACCGAGCTCAAAGCGCAGCGCGCCACTACGTGCATCCCTTACGCTAACTGTGGATGCGTTGGCGCCTGCTACCACCAATGCCTCGCCCTGCATGGCAAAAATCACCGTGGAGGCGCCCGCTGCCTCGGGAATACGGGCCAGCTCCTCTCTTCCCAACAAGTCCCATGTCAGGATATAGCCACGGGGGTCGTCATAGGCTGAAACTGCCGCAGCCAGACGTCCGGCCGGCCCCAGTTCGACCCTGACCTGGTCGGTGTTGTGCGGATCCTGAATTTGCAACGGGGTATCGGGAGTGTCCCAGATCATCTCATTCGACTTGGGCGAGAATTGCAGGCCCCAGGCGACCAGGGTCCCGATGACGCCCTCCTCACGATCTTCCAGGGACAGAGTCCTGGTGCCTTCCCGCTGCTCACCGGCGAATTGCTTGAATTGTTTTGCTACCGAACCGTTTAGGGCATAGGTGGCGGTATTGAAAATGTAATCCACGTCCCTGGCCTCGCCAGCCGCGGCTAGCGGCAACGCTACGGATATGCCAGAGGGCGCTGTAAGTATCACCACGAGGTCGTCCGGACGAAAGTGATTCAGGGTGATCCTCAGTTCAAGGTCCTTTAGTACACCGGGCTGGGGTACCACCAGCTGCCTGGCCAGGGGAAGGAACTCCTGGGCGTAGACATCCAGTGACCGGTCATCCCGAAGTT
>JAPHSC010000219.1 GCA_026193125.1 Gammaproteobacteria bacterium | reverse complement strand
TTCGGGCAGGATTTCAGTCCCGCCGACAAACAATATCAAGTGCGGACCGGCACAATGCATTGAGTAAACTGCTCAAGGCAATAGAGATATAGTCCATGTCAAAATTCGAATTTCTATCAGTGCTGGTTTCAGTCATGATCGGTCTGGGCCTGGCGCACCTGTGCCAGAATGTTTTCCTGATGGCTTACCGTCGCAGGCTGAATTTTGTCGATGTACCGCTCGCAGGATTTACCTTCGTCGTCCTCATTCTGAACTGGTGGGTGTTCTACAACTGGCAGCTACGCGACACCTGGGCCTTCGAAAACTTTCTGGCTCTCGTGCTATGGGCGATCTCTTTCTATGGCCTGGCAGTATCGCTGTTTCCACCAGACTCGGAAAGCGGGCCAGGCACTGGCGATGAGCATAGATGGTTTGGCGGCGCCCTCCTGGTCGTGGTGGCGTTGGATATCGTGCAAACCTGGATGCGTGACTCGCTGTATGAGCCCTGGTACTACCTGCCTTTCGTCCTGCACTATGCGGCCTGCGCCGTCGTGCTGATTTTCACAAATAATATCTGGATAAAGCGCCTGGTTTCCTGGTGGCTTTTCCTGTCCATTACCCTGTGGGCCCTGGTTGTCAGGCGTTATCTCCTGGGCTGAATCTTCCATCGCGCCTTGGCCGACTTGTCTTCGTTCAACCAAAATCATGCTCAGGTGCTAGACTGATTCCATAACAACAGTCTCTGGGGCGCCGCCCCCGCCAGGACGCGATGACGCTGGCTACCAGGCGCGACAAGATAACCATGGAGGAAGACGCATGACCATTCGGCCACTTCTGATTACATTTGCCTTGTTCACCTTCGTGCCTGCGGCCGCCATGGCCGAAACCGCCCGGTCTATATTGGAAATATCTATCAACGCCGATAGCGAGCGCTTGTCCAATGTAGACAACGTTACCGTTATCAAACAGATGATGGGACAAACCACTGTCGAATATTTCGAAAAGACCCTGGTATCGACCAGTGACGGACGGCAGATGAATGCCCTGCGGCTAATTCCCATAACCGAGATTGCCGAGCGCCAATCGCCATCAGGTGGCTTGAATGACGCGACCCCAGACCAGCTTGACATGGCAGCAGACGTCATCTTTTCGCAGAAAGATGCGGTGGGTCGCGAATTCGATAGAGAGGTACAGGCCGTGGGTATGCCGCCGGGATTCCGCCAACTGCTTATGAATCCGCCGCCGGATCAACCATGGTTGTCGCCGGACCCGGCTGACATGATGGGCATGTACGCCGGCTTTCTGCATTCATCCGCCCAGGCCAAGAGAATTAACGCCGCGAGGGACACCGGGGCGGAAGCCAAGGCACAAATTGATGATGCTATTGCTCTGGCGGACGAAGTCGAGTTTCTGGGTGAGGAAACTGTAGATGGCCGGCAGGCATTCGCGCTCAGGGCTGACAACCTCGATTACACCCAGGTTTCCGATGGCGATGAGTTCACCATTAACACGGTGCACCTTTGGATTGACGCAACTGAACATGTCCCGTTGCGCATGAAGATAGACGGTATGGCCCGTAGCGGTGGAAGTGACCAACCTTTTTCAATCGAGCGGCGTGACATGGATTATCGCCATGTCGATGGCTGCGGCTTGTACGAGCCTTACCGTCAGGTGATGAACATTGCCGGTGTCATGAGCCCGCAGGAGCAGGCTCAGATGCAGCAGGCCAAACAGCAACTTGCCGAATTTGAAAAGCAGATGGCGCAGATGCCGACAGCCCAGAGGGATATGATCATGCGGCAGATGGGTCCACAGATGGAAATGATGAAGGGGATGGTTGCCGGCGGCGGTATGGAGATGGTTACACAGGTAACAGAAATTCGATGCAACCGAGCCGGTCCGCCCAGCCTTTTGGAAATTGCCAGTCTTTCAACGGGCGGCAGCACACGCGGTGTGCCGACTACCGGACCAGGCACCGAAAAATAGGCGGTACCACTTCCCGTTATGTGCAGGCGCTAACGGGAGGGGCGGTCCGGCGGTGCTATATCGAAGAAGACGGGATTGGTGTGCCGCGCTATGCGGAAAAAGTCGGATCCACCCGCGAGAATTTTCTGGTCATCGGTGCTAATGACGGTGATAAGGCGCGTCAGACTTCGCCCATTCGAATACCAGGAATAGTCCCCAGACTGGCCGAATTGAACCGAAGTCGATAGTATTTACTCACTAGGCAATGCCAAAGCACCCGATCAGACAGACGTACGAAAAGGAGACATCATGCGCCAGACTATTATTGCTGTGATAGCACTATCGATACTCGGATGGACGGGAAGCAGTTGGGCCTGGGATCCCAATGAGGTTAAAGAGCTTGAACCAAAAGTAGCCCAGACCGTGGCAAGGTTTTTGGAAAAAGATCCTGGAATGCAGACCTTCTTTGACAAAGCTGCCGGCTACGCCGTTTTTCCGTCTGTCGGCAAGGGTGGGTTGGGCATCGGTGGCGCTCATGGCAAAGGTTTGCTGAAAGCCGGTGGCAAAACCATTGCTGTGGTGACCCTGAATCAGTTAACCATAGGGTTTCAGGCGGGGGGGCAGGCATACAGCGAAGTTATCTTTTTTAGAGACGAACTGGCGTTGGATAATTTCAAACGGGGCAACTATGAATTGGGTGCCCAGGCCTCAGCAGTCGCAATCACTGCCGGCGCCTCAGCGGATGCCGATTTTAATGACGGCGTAGCGATATTTACTCAGGCCAAAGGCGGTTTGATGTATGAAGCCTCCGTCGGCGGTCAGAAGTTCAAGGTCGAGGCCAGCGAATAGGCGCTGCGAAATGCATGGCCTGGAGAAACCGGGCGCCGGCGCTATTTGATGGTGATCAGTTTATCCTGATCGAATTCGAGTACTTTCGGTGCACCGGCCGATCCACGACTGTAAAACCAGCGATTAAGCTGGGTCTTGCCGACCACCCGGTTGCCACTGCGTATGTCGTGCTCTTCAACCTCTCTGGAAGTGGGCTCCCCACAATATTTGAGGACTTCTTCTGCTGACATGCCGATTGTTACGAGTTTGCTGCCGCACCTGAGCGTCTCGTCCGCAGCGACCACGGAAGTAAAAAAAGACAGGCAAAGGATCAAAATCCAGATTCGGTTCATAGTCATCCTCCAGGACTACACTCGGCCTCACTATACCATTCCGAGATTTGCGGAGTGATGCGAAAACAATAGTCTGTCGTCACCAAGCCTGAGTCGCGCTCAACCGGACTATTTCGAAAAGTGAGGTAGGAAACG
>JAPHSC010000431.1 GCA_026193125.1 Gammaproteobacteria bacterium | reverse complement strand
CATGCACGAAGCGCGTCTGCCCCGGATAGGTCTGTGGGTGCCCTGGGCGGACACCGACATGATGGGCTGGACACGCCAGATCTTCGATCGCCAGGATATTCCCTACACCTACTTACGGGATGAAGACATACGCGACGGCGCGTTGAACGACAAGGTGGATGTCATTGTTTATGGGCCATTTTCACGGCTGGAGCTTGCCGGGCAAATACATGGAATCGCCGCTACCGAGGGTCCCGTGCCGTTCCGCAGCTCAGCCGAGTTCCCCAGCCTGGGCAAGCCGGTGGCCTCGAATGATATCACCGGTGGTCCCGGCTACACCGGGCTGGCCAACATTCAGGAATTCGTCGAGTCCGGTGGCGTGTTGTTAACCCTGGGTACCGGCACCACGCTGGCGCTTGAGGGCGGCCTGGTCCGCGGCGTTCCCCGGGCGGAGGTGAGCAAGGTATTTACACCCGGTGCCGAGCTACGCGCCACATTCAATCAGCCCGGGCATCCCATATCCTATGGCTACGGCAAGGAGACGGCCGTGTTTCGCACCAACCTGCCGGTGTACGACACGCCCAGGCGCTGGCTGACCATGGCTTACTGCACCTCCTGTCTGACCGGTCCGCGGGACGAGCGCCATATCGTGATGAGCTGGGGTGGCGACGGCGACATGGTTGTCAGCGGTGGCATGCGGGGGGATAGCGAGCTTGCAGGCCGCCCGGCCATCCTGGATACGCCCACCGGCCGTGGTCACATCGTGAGCTACAATTTCAACGGTATTCATCGGGATATGAACCGGGGTGATTTCCGTCTGGTCTGGAATGCGATTATCAACTGGAACGCCTTGCCGGATACCGGTCACTGAGGCCGGGCGGCAATATGATTAATATTATGGTGCCTGATCGTGAAACCGGATTCTGACCCCTACGAAGATAGCAGAGCCCTGAACTACAGCCCTGTGATAGCGTATCGCCTGTGATTATACTTTTCTCCAGCCTGAGAACCGGCTGGTGCAATGGAAAATGAGGTGAGAGCTTATGAAACCGAACATGGGAACGATCGATCGGCTGATCCGCATCATGGCCGCGGTGTCGATTGGTATGCTTTACTTGATGGACATGATCAGTGGCACCCTCGCTATTGTGTTGGGTATTGTTGCAGCGGCTTTCTTGCTTACCAGTTTTATGAGCTGGTGCCCCGCCTACCTGCCTTTCGGGATAAACACACGCAAACGGGACAAGACGTAGAATTCCGACCGATCATTGGTTTCCGTCCCAGGTCGGCCTGGTCGCGCTGCGACCGGGTGAACAGCTGGCGCGCGCTTAGTGTGCAAGGAGTGGGATGACTTCAATGGTAGATACCAGGCCTGGTTCCGTCATTTTCATTTCCCACGGCGGGGGCCCCCTGCCATTGCTGGGAGATCCCGGTCACGCGGCTCTGGTGGACAACCTCCAGGCCATTGCTGGCCAGGTTGGCCGTCCCTCCGCAATCGTCGTATTTAGCGCCCATTGGGAGTCGGCCAAGTGCACCATCACTGGCGGCGCCACTCCTTCCCTCATTTACGATTACTTCGGGTTCCCAAATGAAGCCTATCAAATTCAGTATCCAGCGCCAGGCGAGCCGGCGCTGGCTGGAAGAATATACGAGATGTTGACCAGTCGAGGCATGGAGGCAGAGGTGGACAAGCTTCGGGGATTCGATCACGGGATGTTTGTGCCGCTGAAAATTATGTTCCCCAAAGCGGACATCCCTTGTGTACAGATCTCCCTATTCGATAGTTTGTCTCCCTCGCGGCACATCCAGCTGGGTAGGGTCCTGGCCGGTTTGCGGGAGGACAATATTCTGGTGATAGGATCAGGATTTTCCTTCCATAATCTCAAGGCATTTTTTTCCCCTCCCAGTGACGCCATGGCAGTGGGCAATACTTCGTTTGAGAACTGGCTGGTCGAGACTTGTACCAGTACGGCCCTGGATGAAGTGGAGCGAGAGAGCAGGCTGGTTCACTGGCAAGAAGCCCCGGCCGCACGGCTCTGTCATCCGAGAGAAGAGCACTTGCTGCCGCTACATGTGTGTTATGGACTGGCTCAAGCGCCAGCCAGAAAGGCGTTTTCATTTGAAATTATGGGGATGCAGGCCAGCGCCTATGCCTGGTAAGGCTTTTGCCTTCCGCGTAGTAACAAGGCGAGGGCGCTTTGGCAGTGACAGGGCTCTTATTCCGGAAAGCCTGGATCGCTGCTACGGCCCGGAAGATTTTTTGCCTGCGTTGCTAATCGGGTGAAGCGCCTTGGCGGTGCTGCGATATTGTGCTTCTACGCGCTGGGCTTGCATGCCCGCGTTTCGCGCCCGATACTCGTACAAGGTTAACTGGACAGTTAGGACATACCTATGCCCGCCTGGCTTATTCCTGCACTCAAAGCTGTTCTTCCTCATGTGGGGACGATAGTTTCTGCTGCGTCGCCGGTGTTCACCAAAAAAGCCCCGGAGGCAATAGCGAACCAGACAGTGCTGCTCCAGCAACAAATCTCCGAATTACAGCTTGCTGCTTCGGCCAATGATATCCACATCAAGGAACTGGCCGCCCAGATACAACATACGATTGAGGTACTGGAAAAAGGTGCGTCCCTTGCGGAGCGGCGACATCAGCGAACATGGATCTTGTGTATTTCGGCCCTGGCTTTTTCGGCCGCTTCGGTATGTGCCGCGCTGCTTATTATCCTCTTTAGGTAGGCGCGGGGCCGGACAAGGTAGTTGCGAGGAGAAGGGCCAACGATATCAGACTGCCGTTGACCAAGAAGGTGGGTGAGCCCCTGACTATTCGTTTGCAGAATTCGGCGGGTGAGTTACGCTGGGTGACAATCATCGCCGGGCTCAGACCGACAGAGCATTGATAGTATTTTGGCCAAGGACAAGGATGCGTTTGCCCACTATATGATCGCGTTTGACCCTGGAGTGGGCGGGTGTGACCAGGAGGCTGGACCATCGGGCCAGTTAGCTGTCGACCAGGTAAGCAACGATATGGGGCACGAAGCACTGCCCCAGGGGGATTCGGAATGATCATTGAAAAGGGTAGCAATGTGCACTTTGCTTACAGGGCGCTGTTCGAGGGCTCGAACCGCAGGCATTTCCTGGGTGAAGTGGTGGCCGCCGAGGGCACTGTCTGTCGCCTGGAGGGCTATGCTTTTGTCTATGACCCAAAGACCACGATGTTTGAAAGGAAGCCCGATAAGCGCACCACTATCGCGAACCTGGCTGAGAGTGGCTACATCGTCAATATTCTGGATACCTCGCTGGATATCGATAAAGTCGTGTACGAATACAAGAGAGATGTCGGCTTAATCGCGACGGATCATGAAAAGTTCACGCTCAATATCAACGAATTTGGCGCCAGGAGTTAAGCCCGGCGGAACGAGTTGGCGATCCCATTGCTGCGCTATGCAGCAGAGCCCCGATCCTGTTCAGCTGAGGAGGAGTACGTATGTCATCATCGGTTTCCTACCCCATTGAAGGCGGCTGTGACTGCGGCGAGATTCGCTACCAGTTGGAAAGTCCGCCATTGTTCGTGCATTGCTGCCACTGCCGCTGGTGCCAGCGAGAATCCGGTTCGGCGTTCGCCCTGAATGCGATGATCGAGGCTGACCGGGTCACGCTACTCGCGGGTGAACCGGAGATCGTGGATACGCCCACACAGAGTCGCAAGGGGCAACAGATCGCCCGCTGCCCCCGTTGTCGCATCGCACTCTGGAGTCATTACGCCGGCGCGGGACCGTCAATCTGTTTTGTCCGGGTAGGCACCCTGGATGACCCGGACAGCCTGCCGCCGGATATACATATCTTCATCGACTCAAAGCAGCCCTGGGTGATTCTTCCACCCGACGTGCCATCGGTTCCCGAATACTACAGTCGCAGTCAATATTGGCCGGCAGCAAGCCTGACTCGCAGGGAAGCCGCACTGGCAAAGGTTGCTGCCAGGCCAGACTCAGGCAGGGTCTAGGATGCCGGGGCCAGGCATCGTTGCGGCGGATAGCACCGAGGGTGCTTGCCCTCTTCGGTGCAAATACCCCGTCGCGCCCAGGATTGTAGGTCACTACGGTTGGCAGGTTTTCTGTCTGGTTACGCATATGAGCAGGGTCAATCGATGATTTCTGATCGGGCCAGGGCAGGAGCAAGCATTGCGAACCGGCAAGCGCCGCTAAACAAAACGACCCTGGCCCAAGCGGCGGCATTCCTGGCCGCTGGAGACGTCGGCCTGGCGCAGATTCTTGAGAGCAATGGTCCTCCGCCATTGTGGTCAAGAAAGCCCGGATTTATCACCTTGACTCGCATCATCCTGGAGCAACAGGTTTCCCTGGCCTCAGCGGATGCGATGTATAGACGTCTTCTTCTTAGTCTCAAACCGCTGTCCCCTGAGTCTGTTCTTGCAGTTGGTGAGTCTGGTCTGAGATCACTGGGCCTGACTCGACAGAAGGCAGCTTATTTCGTAAACGTCGCGGACGCGATTCGAACAGGCGAACTCGATTTGGCAAGCGTTGCACAAGCGAACGACGAGAGCGCAATCGAGATGCTGACCTCCATCAAGGGTATCGGGCCATGGACCGCACGAATCTATCTTTTGATGGCATTACGCCGGCCGGACGTGTGGCCCACAGGAGATATTGCCCTGGCCGCTGCGGTGGGCAGGTTGAGGGGGCTCGAGCAAAGACCGGGATCGAAGGAGTTGGCTGACCTGGCGACTGCCTGGCAGCCACATCGGGCCACGGCCGCCAGGATGCTGTGGCTTTTCTATTTGACGAATATGCGAAAGAAGGGATGAATGGGAGCTTGCCCTCCTGCAAGCATGCTGCAAAGACCAGGGTCAACCCCGGTCTTCGGACAATAGGCAACGGTCGCGGTGCCAGCCTTGCCCGGGCCCTGCAAAGGCAGAATCGAGGGGATTTGATGACATGAATATTTGCGCAGAGTTTTGCTGGAGTTTCTATTGAACACCGCGTGGTTACTTTGGAGTTTGTTGTTTGGCTGTGCCGGGCTGGGCTTTTTTCTGTATGGAAAGAAGCAGAGGGCGATCGTACCATTGGTCTGTGGGCTGGCTCTAATGCTGTTTCCCTATGCTGTTTCAAACGTCTATTTCCTGGTGCCCACAGGGATAGTATTGATCTGTATTCCCAGATTCCTGAAGATTTAAAACCTGTAAATCGGTGGCAGGGACCGGGATCGGCTCACGGCAAGTCATCTTTTGTGCGCAGACTCCATCAAGACAGGCCGCTCGGGGGATTGATCCCGAAAAACTTTGGATAGAATCAGCCCGACCCCCGTATTTTCCCTAATAGTCGCGAGCCAATCTCAAGACTAGCTTGAGTCTTATCTGGCGGGTCATGGCATGAGCGGAGGCTGGAAGGACCCGCTCGCCGACCTGCCGAAGGTCTGGTGTCAGAGAGCCTCAGCGACCCGCACGTATCTGGAGAAGGATCTCCGAGAATGGAAATACTCCAATACCAAATCAGCTTGCAGCGAGTCAGCTTGCGGCTTCAGCCCAATATCCGGGTCTGTCCGGTTACGTGCCGATCGGCACGTACATGTTCTGTTTATGTGTTTGCAACAATGGAGTAGGTCATGAAGAAAAACGCATTTTTCACGCCGATTGCGACAGCTATATTGCTGGTGGCAGCGGGCGTGGCGCTGGCCCAGGAGCCGGTGGAGCCGATTTCTCCGGTCAAGGAAGTCAACCTGGGCAAAGTGGAACTTGGTAAGAAGCTCTATTTCGACCCAAGGCTATCCAAATCAGGATTCATATCCTGTAATTCCTGCCATAACCTGAGCATGGGGGGGACTGACAACCTAAAAACCTCTATTGGTCATAAATGGCAGCAAGGTCCGATCAACTCGCCGACAGTGCTCAACTCGAGCCTTAACGTGGCCCAGTTCTGGGATGGTCGTGCGGCCGATTTGAAAGCCCAGGCAGGTGGACCCATAGCCAACCCCGGCGAGATGGCGTTCACTCATACACTGGCAGTAGATATGCTGGAAACCATTCCCGAGTACGTGATCGAATTCAAGCTCGTATTTGGCAAAGCACTGATTGATATCGACCAGGTTACCGATGCCATCGCCGAGTTCGAAAAAACACTGGTAACACCGAATTCACGCTTTGATCATTGGCTGCTGGGTGAAACCGACGCGATTACCGCCGAAGAACTTGGTGGTTACCAGTTATTCAAGTTGTCAGGCTGCATCGCCTGCCATAATGGTTCGTCGCTGGGTGGCACCTCGTTCCAGAAAATGGGCATAGTGGAACCCTACCAGACCGCTAACACAGCTCAGGGACTGATCGCAGTGACCGGCAAGGATGCGGATCGCTTC
Source organism: Gammaproteobacteria bacterium (assembly GCA_026193125.1). GTDB lineage: Bacteria > Pseudomonadota > Gammaproteobacteria > Steroidobacterales > BM003 > CAKZML01. The sequence continues at coordinate 6,499 of JAPHSC010000431.1, read as the reverse complement.
AAGTTCAAGGTTCCGACCCTGCGTAACGTGGCGTTAACCTACCCCTATTTCCACGATGGCGAAGCCGCTACCTTGAGCCATGCGGTGGATATCATGGGGCGTCTGCAGTTGGGCAAGCAATTCACACCGCAGGAGAACGCGCAGATTGTGGCATTCCTGAAGACCCTGACCGGTGATCAACCCTTGTTCGACCTGCCAATGCTTCCGCCGTCGACCGACAAGACGCCAAAGCCAACACCGTTCGACTAATTAGTGTGATACAAGTGCCTCGCGGTCGCCGCAGTCCCTGGAATTAAATGGACTGCGGCGCCGCGGTGGCAGACATGCTTCCATCGTGGTGTCCGCTGCAGGGCCAACCCGGGCCGTGGGGGTAACCTCCGAAGTCGGCGCTCCAGAGCTCACTGGCAAGCGCTTCGCAGGCCCGCCACGCAGTAGAAAGCCATTCTCAGGGAGGGCGGATTGGTCTTATAGTTGCCGGGTAGGCTGTCCACAGAGGTGCGTGTTGTTCTACTACCTGGCGAAGATTGCCCTGACTGCGGGCCTGGTAATGGCAATTTCGGAGATTGCCAAGCGCAGTTCATTCGCTGCGGCCATCCTGGCTTCGATTCCCCTGATCTCGATCCTGGCTATTTTCTGGCTGTATCTGGAGACCCGGGACCTGGTCAAGGTGATTACCCTGGCCAACAGTATCTTCTGGCTGGTCTTGCCTTCACTCGCCTTGTTTATTTCGCTGCCGTTGCTCTTAAGGCAGGGTGTCGGCTTTTTCCCAAGCATGGCGATTTCGGTGGCCCTCACGGTTGGGTGCTATTGGGTATTACTGACCCTGCTTGGTCACTATGGTGTTAAGTTATGAGCGTTCGGGGAGCGTAACGATCCCTGGTTTGCCGCAAGCCGCTGCAAACGCGGGCTCCCGTCTTCGACTGGCAGTGTGAAATGCCGGGTGACTCACCAGAAAAGGTAGCAGCACAATTTTATGGATCCCATCTACTACTTTACCGAAGCAGTTAAAAAATACGCCGATTTCAAAGGCCGTGCCACGCGTAAGGAATTCTGGATCTTCAGCCTGATTTACACGGTTATCTATGTCCTTTTCGGCGTGTTGGATGCCCTCGTCGGTACCATGGTCATACAGTTTATTTTTGGACTTGTCATGTCCGTTCCCTGTGTTAGCGTAACAACCCGGCGATTGCATGACACCGGGCGCTCCGGCTGGTGGCAGCTGCTTTTTATACTTCCACTGATCCCGGTGGTTGGTTTGTTCGCATTGGTTATGCTGGGTGTTGCGGACGTCTTGAACCTGGTCGTTTTTGCCTGTGTGGCCTGGATGGGTGCGTGTATTGTTTTACTGGTATTCCTGGCCCAGGCGAGCCAGGGTGACAATCGCTATGGGCCAAAGCCACAAACTGAATAGACTATGGACCCAGTCCTTGGCGGCTGTGCAGGGCAGTAACTCGACCACGGAGCTGCGAGCGCACAGATAATTGCTCATAGCGCTTTTGCCCTGGTGCTGCTTTTATGCCTGCGATCGCGGCCTGGTTGAAAGGTATGCTGCAGCCGGACGGGCAGATAAGCTGACACAATAGGGCATTGCTCGATAAGCACAGGTAGTTACTCATGGCATTTGACGACGGTGTGGCACATCGGCTGCGTGAAATATTTGACGGTCGGGAAGACGTCGACGAGAAGCGGATGTTTGGTGGTATAGCGTTCATGCATCGCGGAAATATGTGCTGTGGAGTCATCGGTGACGTATTGATGGCCAGGGTTGGACTCGACGCGTATCAAACAGCCCTGGCTTGCCCGCATACTCGTGAAATGGATTTCACCGGCAGACCATTGAGAGGTATGGTCTACGTCGATCCTCCCGGCTTCGCAGAAGACCATGATCTCCTCGAATGGGTAGCCCGCTGTGAGGTGTTTACGCGCTCGCTGCCCAGCAAATAGGACGTGGATGGGACCCTTGGTGACCCAGGCATGCACAGGGACACCTGAAGGATCAATGCCTGCCATCGAGAGGTATGAGCCCAGCAGAGGGTGTGTATGATCTGTGCAAGGATTCGCGTTACCCTTGGCAAGTCTGCCCTGGTCTGTGTGTTCGAGGTGTACGAACCGGAGCTTCAGCATTTGCAATGACAGCCAGCTGGAACAATCACTTGGAAGGAAGGCACATAAATGTACTCAGCACGTGAGGCGCTGCAACAACTTCGGGATGGCAATCGGCGGTTCGTATCAGAGCTGGGCGATGACGACGTACCTACCACTACCCCACGTCGCAACAGCCTGGTTATTGGTCAGGAGCCGTTTGCCATTATTCTCGGCTGCTCCGACTCCCGAGTGCCGGCTGAGATAGTCTTTGACCAGGGCCTGGGTGATTTGTTCGTGATCCGCGTGGCGGGCAATATTGTCGCCCCCTCCCAGGTGGGTAGTGTCGAGTTCGCTGCGGAACGCTTTGGAACCCGATTAGTGATCGTCCTGGGCCATACACAGTGTGGCGCCATACTGGCTACACTCGAAGAACTCGAGCGGCCCAATGAAAGTCGCTCGCCTAACCTGCGTTCTATCGTCGACTATATTCGGCCGTCGGTGGAAACCTTGATCGAATCTGAGATTGCCATGGATCACGATGCGCTGGTGCGTCATGCGGTGCGCGCCAACATTCGCAGTGCGGCGGATCATTTGCGCCACGGATCCAGAATCCTCGAACAATTGATTCGGACCGACGGGCTGCTGGTAGTAGGTGCCGAATACTCGCTGGAGACAGGTGTGGTCGAATTTTTTGACGGCTTGCCGGAGCTGGATTAGGTGGCGCGGGGCCGGCTCCCGGAGGAAACGTGACAAACCAACACTCTCAGACGCGGATGGAAACGGATTCCCTGGGTGCGGTGAGGGTGCCTTCCAGCAAGTACTGGGGTGCCCAGACTCAGCGTTCGCTCGACAATTTCAAGATAGGTGATGAGCGCCTCCCGCGACCCCTGATACGCGCGCTGGGTATCGTCAAGCGTTGCGCCACGCTGGCCAATATGGCCCAGGACAACCTGGATCCAGTGATCGGCCAGGCGATAGTGGACGCCGCCGAGAAGGTGATCGGCGGCGCTCTGGATGACAATTTCCCGTTGCGGGTCTGGCAGACCGGTTCCGGCACGCAGTCAAACATGAATGCCAACGAGGTAATCGCCAACCTTGCCATTGAGCACCTGGGTGGCGTGCTTGGCGCAAAGACTCCCGTGCATCCCAATGATCACTGCAACCGCAGCCAGTCATCCAACGATGTGTTTCCCACCGCCATGCATATCGCCACGGTCGAGCAGTTGCATGCTCTGCTGATACCGGCACTACAGCATTTGCACGAGACGCTGACCGGAAAATCTGCCGCCTGGAGCGAGATTGTCAAGATTGGCCGTACCCATTTGCAGGACGCTACGCCACTGACCCTGGGCCAGGAGTTTTCAGGTTACGCGACCCAGGTGCAGCTCGGCGTTGAGCGGGTAAGCGATAGTCTGAAGCGCCTGTATCCACTTGCCCAGGGAGGTACTGCCGTGGGTACCGGTATGAACTCCAGACCAGGGTTCGCGGACCGGTTCGCGGAGGAAGTGGCAAGCTTTACGGGTCTGCCTTTCGTATCAGCGCCCAACAAATTTGAAGCGCTGGCGAGTCACGATGCCATGGTTGAAATTTCCGGTGTACTCAACACCCTGGCAGTTAGCCTGAACAAGATTGCGAACGATATACGCTTGCTGGCCTCGGGTCCCAGGTCCGGTTTGGGTGAGTTGTCACTGCCGGCGAATGAACCGGGCTCGTCGATCATGCCGGGCAAGGTGAACCCGACGCAGTGCGAGGCCATGACCATGGTGTGTGCCCAGGTCATCGGCAATCATATGACCGTGACCATGGCAGGCGCCCAGGGTCACCTGGAACTGAATGTTTTCAAGCCGGTGATTGCCTACAACGTCTTGCAGTCGATTCGACTTCTGGCCGATGCGGCCACGAGCTTTACCGACAAGTGCGTGACCGGGATTGAGCCCAACCTGGAACGCATTGCGGAGCTCATGCAACAGTCGCTGATGCTGGTCACCGCGCTGGCGCCGCAGATCGGCTATGACAATGCCGCGATAATCGCCAAGGCAGCCTTGCATAACCGTAGCACCTTGCGTGAAGAGGCCCTGGCAAGCGGGCTGGTGACGGCGGACGAGTACGACAGACTGGTACGGCCGCAGGACATGACTGGACCAAGATAAAATTCGCTGCCGGCCTGGCGCCTCGCCAAAGCGACGATTGGATCCTCACTGCCAATGCTGTGTGACCTGGGTGGGGTCCAGGTTCAAGATCTGAATGGAGTCAAGATATCGTGGCGTGCCTGAGCTTGCCGACGTCAGCGCAGCGATTCTTAGAATGCCTCCAACATATTGAAAAATAAACCAATATGTTTTCGAACATGAAGTTCCTATAATCAACTGGGCTGTAGGAAAAACAGATATTTTCGGGGGACCACTATGGAATATTTCGACGACTTCCTGGACGCGCTCAAAAGGTATGCCGAATTCTCGGGTCGGGCCACGCGCAAACAGTTCTGGATGTATGTGTTGATTTACGCAGCCATCAACCTGGTCCTGGGTGTGCTCGGTGCATATTGGTTGCAGTCAATATTTTGCCTGGCGCTACTCATTCCTTCCCTGAGCGTCGGCGCGCGGCGTTTGCACGATACCGGCAAGTCAGGCTGGTGGCAGCTGATCGGGCTGATTCCGGTGCTCGGATTGATAGTGATGATCTATCTACTGGTGCAGGAGGGTCAGGGTGACAACCAGTACGGAGCCAGCCCGGGATAGGGCTTGCTGCAAAGGCAAGAGCGAACCGGTTTATGTAATTAGCGTCTGAATAGACCGCGGAAAGAGATTCGGTGCCGCGTGCTGCACAAAGTGAAACCGTATCGGAATGCATGGGGCAAAACAGAGTTGAGCGAATGCAATGAAATTTAAGGAAAGACATCGCACTCACCGAATAGGCTGGCTGCGTGCAGCTGTGCTCGGGGCGAATGACGGAATCGTATCCACAGCGAGTCTTCTTGTCGGTGTCGCCGCGGCCGAGACCGGGCACGGAGCTGTCCTGGTTGCAGGTATGGCCGGGCTGGTGGCGGGTGCCATGTCCATGGCCGCGGGCGAATATGTCTCGGTGAGTTCCCAGGCCGATACCGAAAATGCGGACCTGGAGCAGGAGCGCGAAGAACTGGCCACCCAGGGCGAGCACGAACTGGAAGAGTTGGCAGGCATATATGTGGGTCGCGGGCTGGAGGCTGAGCTTGCCAGGCAGGTCGCGGGCCAACTCATGGCGTATGACGCCCTGGGAGCCCATGCCAGGGATGAACTGGGGATCTCGGAGACGCTGACGGCACGGCCCGTGCAGGCCGCCTTGGCTTCGGCGGGCACCTTTGCGCTGGGCGCAGCCTTACCCTTGCTGGTCGCGGTTTTTGCCCCTGCCAACGCATTGATCTGGATGGTTACCGCATCCTCGCTGGTGTTTCTGGCCATGCTGGGCGCAGCCTCTGCGCGTACTGGCGGGGCCCCGATACTACCTGGTGTTGTCAGGGTGACATTCTGGGGCGCGCTTGCCATGGCCCTGACCGCCGGGGTTGGCGCCTTGTTCGGTGCGGTGGTGTAGCAAGCTGCGGAAACCTTGCGCTCGCAAGCGGGTTGGGGAGACCATGACTCCGCGATGTGAAGGCGGTCTGCCCGGCACCGGTGACTGGCAGACTGGCGGGTGACGAGGGGACTATGGAATTTCTGATTGGAATCACGGTGCTACTGTCTTACCAGTTGCTGGGTGAGGTGGTGGTGCTTGTGCTGGATTTGCCTGTGCCCGGCCCGGTCATTGGAATGTTGTTCTTGTTCCTGACCCTGCTGGTGCGAAAACGCAGCAGCCCGACGCTGGATACAGCAGCCGGCTCGCTTTTGAGCCACTTGTCGCTGCTGTTTGTACCGGCCGGCGTCGGCGCAATGCTGCACTTCCAGCGCATAGGTAGTGAATGGCTGCCCATCAGTGCCGCCCTTGTTTTCAGCACCTTGCTCACCCTGGTAGTCACCGCGCTTGCCATGAAGGGATTGCAACGCCTGTTGCTACGCAAGGGGGCAGTGCATGAATGAGGTGAATCTCAATACACTGTGGGTGTACTTGTCCGCGTCGCCCCTGCTGGGCCTGGTGGTAACCCTGCTGGCCTACATTATCTCGTATCGCCTGTACGAGATGGCCAACCGTCACCCCTTGCTGAACCCCGTGGCCCTGGCCATGGTGTTACTGATTGTGTTGTTGTTGGTAACGGACACGCCCTATAGCCGTTACTTCGAGGGCGCACAGTTCGTGCATTTCCTTCTGGGACCGGCAACAGTGGCGCTGGCGGTTCCGCTCTACCAGCAAATATCCAAATTACGGGCCTTGTGGAGCGTGGTCCTGATCAGCGTCATGGTAGGCGTGTTGTTTGCTGCCCTGAGCGCGGTGGGGATCGCCTGGT
>JAPHSC010000012.1 GCA_026193125.1 Gammaproteobacteria bacterium | reverse complement strand
GTGGGTAGGGTGCACTTCGTGCACCATTCAAAACGGTGCGTGAAACGCACCCTTCGGTCTGCTGCCTGTGATTTGGATCTGAACGGTGCCGGTGTTTGCGTATTGCCCTATTCAGTCCGGCACTGAATTTCCAAATAGAGCAAATCGCTAACACCGGCACCAGATTTAACAGCGTGCGAAGAACGCACCTTACTCTGTGCCTGCTACTCTGGTTGGCTGGGCCTTCAGGTGGACTCCTCCAGACAAACCCGCGGTGCGTCGGTGATGCGGACTTTGGAGCGCGGTGGCGTATACCCCATCAACGGCCCCAGCCAACGAATACGCAGCACCAGGTAGTGATGTATTAGTGCACAACCACCCAGAGTGATGATTAGCAGTAGCCCACCTTCAACCGCTGGCGCCAACTCGAGGCCAGACAGGTAATAGCCTGCCGTGACGGTAATCGTCTGGTGCAGGATGTACCAGGGATACACAGCAGTCCTGGCGTAGGGTAGCCAGCGGAACGGACGGTTCAACAAATGGTGACCCCACCCGAGCGCGGCCAGGATCCACGCCCAACGGTTAAGGTACAGCACGAAAAGGAACGCGGTTCCAGCAGTGCCATCCGGGGCATCCGCCAGGATTTCCTGGCCGGCCATGAACAGGCCGTAACCCAGAACTGCCATACCCAGTGTCCACCAGCGCAGCCGCTGGAGCTCTGCCCACAGGCCCTGGTCCCGACCAATAAGATATCCATACAGGAAAAAGGTACCGTACATGACGTGGGCGTAGCCATCGGTGACGAGATCGTGGCGAATATAGGGAAATCGCGGGTACACCCAGTAGCCCCACGCCATCAGCGGCAGCAGGGGTACAAGCACTAGCCACAGCCCGCGCAGGCTCTGGAAACTGTCCGGAATACGCCTGCCTCGGCCGGCCATGAACGCGGCCAGGGGGATCAGAGCCAGCGTGTACATCAACAGATAGGGCAGGTACCACAGATGATTCCAGGTGATGCCAATATTGGCTCCGCCGAAAGCGTCATCCGGCCAGCCGCCGAAACTGTAATATCGCCACAGAAATTCAAGGTATCCGGCTTCGATAACGCCCTTGCCCAGGACTTCGAAATAAACCTGCGGGGGGATAATGACTACCATACCGAACAACAATGGCAGCATCAGCCGTCTTGTGCGTGAGCGCGCGAAAGTGCCGTAATCCATGCGTGGTCTGGCACCCTCGCCGAGCATCAGGCTGACCGCCAGACCGGAAATAAGAAAAATCAGTGGCATGCGCCATTGGTTCACGAGCAGCATCAGGGGCTCAAGCCAGTCGGCCTGGTAGGCGGATTTCACATGCCAGCCCCAGCTGACGTAAAACATGCCCAGGTGATACAGGATCAACAGGCCGAACGCGAGAACGCGAAGAGCGTCGATATCGTGGCGGCGCGGCAGCGGTGTGCTAGTTTGCATGGTGACCTCCGGGTCGGGGTTTGTGGCAAACTGTCTCTTCGCGCCATCCACCCCACAATCACAAGGGGCCGCGCGGACCAGGATTTGGGATAAGTGGTCAATGGCGGTGGCGAACGGTAAGCCGTGGGCCGGACACACGGCAAAAATGCGGGCGGCAGGTGACGTATTCCCTGCCACCCCGCGAGGAAGGACGGTTCTTGACCCTCGAAAGCTATCTGCGACACCAACGCGCCTGGGAGACCTCCATGTGGGTCTCCTTCTTCCTGCTCAATTGGATGGCAAGCCTGTGGGTCGTATGGATGGAAATTCAGCGCCTGGGGTTGCCCTATGAATTCTGGCAGCCGGCCTTGTGGGAGGGGTCCTCGCACCTGGTACAGTTATTGCTGATACCTGCGATTCTGGCCTGGGACAGACGGTTTCCACTGGAGCGTGGCCGGATCAGGCGCTCACTGGGGGGGCATGCTGCCTTTACGGTACCGTTCTCCCTGGTGCATGTGGCGCTGATGGTGGCTATTCGCCAGGCGGTCTATGCCACCCAGGGCCAGCATTACGAATTCGGACCCCTGTCGAGTGAACTCTTGTACGAGTATCTGAAAGATTTTCGCGCCTATGCCGGATATCTGACCATTATCTACCTGTATCGATTTGGTCTGCGCCGATTGCGTGGCGAGGCAGAATTTCTGTCCGAGGAACGGGACCTGGAGGAACCGACGCCGGTTACCGACAGATTCCTGGTCAGGAAGCTGGGCCGGGAATTTTTGGTAAAAGTTCATGACATTGACTGGGTGCAGTCGTCAGGCAATTACGTGAATCTGATCGTCGGCAGTCGCGCCTATCCCTTGCGCGAGACCATGGCGGGAATCGAGACCAAGCTGGCGCCGGCGGGGTTTATGCGTGTTCATCGTTCGGCAATAGTGAATCTGGATCGGGTGGCGGAAATTGTCCCCTTTGACACAGGTGATGGCGAAGTCAGGCTCAGTTCGGGAGTAAAGATTCCCGTGAGTCGACGTTTCCGCAAGCAGCTAAGGGATCAGCTGGGGTAGGGTGCGTTCCACACACCATCCCAGAGTGAGGGCACCGATCTGGTTATAGCTTAACCAGCAACTTGCCCGTGTTCTCGCCACGAAACAGCATGGGTAATCCCGTGATAGCAGACTCCAGGCCTTCCAGCACGTGGGCCCGATATTTGATTTTGCCCGCCATGACATAGGGCACGAGCTTGGCCAGTAATTCGGGAACCTCGGCATAATGATCCGGCATGGTAAAGCCCTGGATGGTCAGGCGCTTTTTGATGATCCGTATCCAGTTTGGGCCTGGCGCCGGGTTGGGCGACAGGTAGTCGGCGATCATGCCGCACACAACGATGCGCCCGTGGGCGTTCATGCGATCAAAGATCAGTTGCTGTATTGGACCGCCGGTGTTCTCGAAAAAGATGTCCACACCGTCTGGCGTAAGCGCTGCCAGTTGCTCGGCAAGATCATCGGACTTGTAGTCGATAGCGCCATCAAAGCCCAGTTCGTTTACCAGCCAATCGCATTTTTCCTGGCCTCCGGCAACACCCACCACCCTGAGTCCGTCGGCCTTGGCCAGCTGGCCAACCAGCGAGCCGACAGAACCTGCCGCGCCGGTCACCACCAGGGTTTCTCCAGCCTTGGGCTTGCCGACATTGAACAGGCCCTGGGTCGCCGTCAGGCCGGGCAGGGCCAGGATGGACAGCACCGCTTCCGGTGGCAGGTCCACCGTCACCTTGTTCACGCCCTTGCCATCGGAAACACAGTAGGTTTGCCACCCGAACATCCCGGTAACCTTGTCCCCGGTGGCAAATCCCGGGTGACGGGATTCGATCACTTCGCCAAAGCCGGACGAACGCATGACCTCGCCCAGTTCTACCGGCGGTATATAGCTTTGGCGATCTTCCGACATCCAGCCCAGCATGGCCGGGTCCAGGGACATGTAGGTTTGCCGAATCAGGAGTTGGCCCTCGGCAACCGCAGGCAGCGATACGTGCCTGACGTCAAATAAATCGGCCGTAATGCCCTTGGTCGGCCGGGCCACCAGGTGAATTGACGTGTTTTCCATATTCGTTTTGCCTGCTTGGGTTTGGGAGCGAAATATCGAAATAATTGAAGCTGACAGTGTAGCTACATTTGGCGCACGAAGTGCACCCTACGGTGAACAGCGCTGCTTTTCAGTGCCTGGCACTGCCAGTTTGACCACGGAGCGAGTTTGCCCGGAGACGGGAGGCTGTAACCGGAGCGCATTGGACTGAGCGGTGCCTGGGTTGGCTCAGTGACTTTTTTCAGCCCGGCACGGGTCTTGGAATAAGGCTGGTGCTTGGGGTAAACGCGAGAGCATCTCTTATCGCCAGGAGTTAATCCCCCCAGTTTGTCCCGCGAAATCTTCGTGAACCGAATGGTCCAAATAACCCAGACACGCGCCATTGGCACCACTACCTAACATTGGCGTACGGTATGCCGGGTTGCCTTCACCCTAATTGCTTCTTGGCGCGGGCGCGCTGGCTGGCTGCGTTAATCGGCGAATATAGTGGAAGAGTACTGAATACGGCATCGGCGGTGAATTAAGCTGATTCAGCTATCGCTCGATATTGACACACCCGAATGAACGGGCAGAGTCGATCTCGAGTATGCAGGCGCCTGAATCTACGTGAGCGTCAACAGGAATCGGGATTCCTGTGGCATCACCGTTACGCTTGGGCTTTTTGCTGCGTGCTTTGCCGAATTGCGTATACTGGACTGCCACTAATGTGTTTTTGTTACGGTGTTAATGAAACGTCGAGAATCCCAAAATGGCTGGATTCGTAATCCTGTAATTGCGCTCCTCCTAATCTCGTGTGTTGTTTTGACCGAGCTCGCATACGGTCAGGATATCGAACCAAGGCGCTGGACGCCGTTCCCGGTCGGAACAAACGTTCTGGGCGCCGCATATGCAAAAACCACCGGCGACATTCTATTTGATCCCGTGCTACTGGTCGAAGACGCAAAGGCCGATGTGAACACACTTGTCATCGCCTACGCTCGGTCGTTTGCCTTCGCTAATAGATTAAGCCGTCTCGATGTGATCGTTCCATGGCAGAACGCGAACTGGAGTGGCTTGCTTGAAGGCGCGCCCGCCAGCGTATCGCGCGTGGGCTTTGCCGACCCCAGCTTTCGAGTCTCAATCAATTTGTTTGGCGCGCCCGCCCCTGGCAGTATCGAGTCTCGGGCGAACTTTGCAAACCGCGATGTGAGTACTTTGGTGGGAGCGGCCGTAGCGGTCACCCTCCCTCTGGGCGAGTATCAGGATGACAAGCTGCTCAATCTGGGTTCCAATCGCTACATCGTTCGACCGCAGATCGGTGTGGTGCACAAGCGCGGCGCTTGGTCGTACGAACTGACAGGTTCGACGTTCTTTTTTACCGGCAACCCCAAATTCCTTGTCGACTCGAAGCGTGAACAGGATCCGCTGTATGCCGTGCAGGCGCATCTGATAAGGCAGTTCAGGCCTGGTGTTTGGTCGTCTTTGAGCGCTGCATACGGCTGGGGTGGCGAAAACACTATCGACGATGTGCCCGGTCGTGACGAGAGCAGAGTTGTTCTGGCCGCGATTTCCGCGGGATTTCCGGTCACAAAGGACCAGGGCGTCTCGGTCTCCTACATCATTAACCGCACACACGAAAATACGGGCTCGGATCTGAACACGATCACAATAGGCTGGTCGCAACTTTTTTGAGGGCCAGGATATTGTTTATGACCTCGACAGTGCGGTTGACAGGCTGGATGCATGGCAAGCCAGCGATACCGGTCGAATAATTCTTCTATCGATTCATCACCACTTCGTATTCCATCGGTGGTTATCGGATTGGCCCGTGGCTGGCCACACGACCATTGTCAGCATAAATGGTGAACGCAGTGCACCCTACGGCTGGCACGGTGAGCTTCACGCAGCAATCTGCATCAGTGCCTGGCACTGCCAGTTTGACCACGGAGCGAGTTTGCCCGGAGCGCGGCGACTATGATCGGGGTGCACCGGCTTTCGGTGATAGCGATGGCAGGTGTGAATCAGCTTCCTGCCGCACTGGCCTGAATGAGATGATCGGCGATCTCATGATGCCCACCCATCTGTGCGTAGTCGGCTGCCGTGCGCCCATTCGCGTCTTGGGCGAGAGGGTCAGCGCCCGCTGCCAACAACGCGTCCACGACCTTCATGCGATTGTTCTGTGCAGCCAGCATCAAGGCGGTCTCGCCTCGGGACCCGGTGCGGTGGGGGTTAACATCTGCATCAAGCAGCGCTTGGACTGAAGCCTCGGTGCCAGTCATGGCCGCGATCATTAGTGCGTCCAGACCCATTCGATCAACCTGTCTGGGATCAGCGCCGGATTTAAGCAAGACTGGAATAAGCGCCGGCAATCCACCGGCGGCATACATCAGCGGCGTCCGACCTACCATGCTCGCAGTGTTGGGACTCGCGCCGGCCCCCAGCAGTGTGCGAGCCACCGCCCCGTTACCGCGTCCCAGCGCGCTCATCAAGGGTGTAACGCCTCCTTCGTTGGCGCGATCGACGGACGCGCCGGCTTTAATCAGCGCGGCCACGACGGCGTCATGACCGCTCCAGGCCGCAAGATTCAGTGCAGTCATCCCGTTATTCATTGAGGCATCCACCGGCGTGCCGGCCTGGATCAACGCGGTGATCGCCCCGGTATTACCGGCTGCTGCAGCCTCGTGCAAGGGCGTCACCGCACGCTTCGCACTGCCCCTGGCGTTCGCGCCAGCCTTCAGCAATTCCTCGACGGCAAGGGCATTACCCTGCTGTGCCGCCCACGACAGTGCGCCACGTTCGTCAGCATCTTTCTGCTCCGGGTCGGCCCCGGCGCTTAACAATCGTTGCACGCAATCAGCATGACCTCCGGCGGCGGCCAACATCAGGGCGGTGCGCCCACGCTCGTCTGCGGCAGCCGGGTCGGCCCCTCGCCGCAACAGCAAATCCAGTGCTTTAAGTCTGCCGTTCGCCGCCGCCATCATGGCGGCGCTGCGGCCTTCAGCGTCCCTCATGCTGGCACTCAATCCACCATCAAGAAGCGTCTGTATCTGCGCCAGGTCACCCTGGGAGGCCGCTTGCAGCAAAGGCGGGTAGGATTTCGATCGTTGCAGGTGGCGGCCCGACTGCGCCTTGCTGTTTTCCTGGGCGGAACGGGCATCGCCGTCATCCGCAAGCAGACTTGCACCGGCCAGCATCGCCAGCAGCAGGCATGCCATTTGGCTCATTAACACGCCCCTGGGTGTCATCAACAGATTCTCCTGCAGGATTGCGTGGCCGGCATCAAGCCGGCCACGCATAGCCGCACTACTTGACGATGGTTGTAGCCGCAGCCGTGTCGTTCAGGTCGTTGTTATCACCCGCCGCGGTCACGGTGGCAATCCAGTCGACCTGGCCTGTGGGGGAAGCCTGCCATACGAAGGTGTAGGCGCGAGTTTCGCCCGCCAGCAAGGTTGGTACGGCCGCCGAGAAAGTGGCCCCATCCAGTGCAATACCGCCCTGGAAGCCTTGCAACGTAAGCGTACCGCCGGCAGGCACGGTAGCAAAGTTACTCACCTCTATGCGCAGCTTCTTGTTCTGAAGCAGTTTCACCTTGGATGGGACACGCAAACTGGCGATACCCAGGTCCAGGTTGTCAACCGGCGGCTCCACGCCACCGCCACCCTCTCCCTCGTACACGATCACGAGTTCTGCGTCGAAAATCGTAGTGGGTTTCTGGTCGCCCTTGATATAGACCGCAAGATCAAAATCGGTACTCATGGGCAGACCGTTGATGGTCACACCATTACCGTTTTCGTCAATTACCGCGCCGTCCGCAAGGATATTCTGGATATTGGCGGTGGCGTTGATCCAACCCTGACTGGTGTTCAGCGGTCCATCCGGGCCGTCCCAGTCCAGCAGGTTGATCACGACCTCGGTGAACTCACCTACCGGGTACTTGAGAGCATCGTGAGTGAAGGGAACCGGGCTGCATTCGATGGTCGGAATTTCCAACCCGGGGATGTCTTGCCCGAACTTGTTGGCTTTCAGACGCCAGCGTGGACCGGTTGCGCCTGGATCATCCGGATCGGTGGGCTCGAAGGGGTCGCGCTGGATGGTGGTGTACCAGGCGTTGGTCATCCCCGAGTAATCCCCCAGGTCATCAACCAGGTCCGCAGATATCGGCAGCGGATCGTTGATACCGTCACGGAAGTCAACACCGTTGCGGTACAAGGTTCCTGACGGGATGAAATCGCCGTCACCCTCATAGCAGTCCGAGGTGGACTGGCGATAGTCACCAAGTACGTTATAAACAGGTGTCCGCCCTGTGGCCGACTCGTTTTCCATGTCCTCGGGCCGTAACTGGTCGTTGGGGTTGTTGGTGATCAGGTGATGAACGATGAGTTTTGCCGAGAGTACCGGGTAGGCGACTTCGGGATTTGCTTTCCATTCATCGGGCAGGTCCAGTTTCGCGTACATACGCATGTCATTCGGGCGTTTTACGATGGTGCCCCAGCGATATAACGCCTTGCCGTCATCCTTGAAGGTCACGGCATAATCGCCACTTACTGCGATGTCATCCAGCACGGTGGATTCATTGGCCGGTAGCGGCCACACATCTGCAAGCAGCACGTCGCTTATTACACCGCCGGACTTCACAAACAGCATGTTGTCCAGCTGGGCGTCGGCGCAAGTGAGCGGCTCGCCGTCCTCACCCAGGAGAATTTCACCGGTTGCCGGGTCACGCAGCGGACGCTGGATTCCAGCAAGGGGATCCTCGGCATAGAAGTAGGGAACCTGCTCATGACAGGTCAATACGTGTTCCAGAACCGAGTAATGCTCGGTCGAGCACTTTACGGTGTTGCCACCCAGACCGCGGCACCAGGTGCCTTCCGGGAATCTGACTTTGAACTCGTCGGTGGGGGCGTTGGACACTCGCAGGCCGACCAGTTCGCCGTTCGCATATACGTTACCGGCGAAGCCTTCGGTCCAGAATCCGTCTCCGCGTACTTTCTCCGCCGCTCCGACATAATCCTCCACGTAATACCCAAACGCGCTATCCACCGGGTACAGGGTGATGCCTTCCTTGTCGGTGAACACTTGAGGCTGGTCGTCGTCGGTGGGACAGGCCGGGCTGTTGAGGTCAGGATAGCCGCACAGGATGCTGACATCCTGGGCAACCGTGGTGCCTTCAAAATCCCCCTGCACGTCCACGATGCTGAACGTGTGAGTGGCATTCCAGGTAATTTCATCGGCTTGGGCCGGTGAGCCTGCGGCCAGCATGACGGTGGCCGCGGTGATCATGGTCAATGATCGAGATTTGCCTTTCCTTAGCATGTTCGTATCCCCTTGTTAGACCGATAAAAAACTTATGGCTAGCGGTTGACGCTGTTACTGTACTCCCCATCCTGGAGATAGCGGCGACCGAAGCTTTCCTT
>JAPHSC010000325.1 GCA_026193125.1 Gammaproteobacteria bacterium | reverse complement strand
GTTACAACGTGATCCAGTGGGTGCACCGTTCTACCAGGGGCTGGTCTTATGGCGCCTCGGTCCGTGATCCACGTAGCGGCGAGATAATCAAGGGTCATGTCTCCCTGGGCTCCCTGCGTGTACGCCAGGATTACCTGCTGG
Organism: Gammaproteobacteria bacterium; assembly: GCA_026193125.1. Taxonomy (GTDB): domain Bacteria; phylum Pseudomonadota; class Gammaproteobacteria; order Steroidobacterales; family BM003; genus CAKZML01. The sequence goes on along the minus strand of JAPHSC010000325.1, from coordinate 5,552 downwards.
CCGAGGGTCTGCTGGCGCCCTACGAGGATGAGAATGTTCCTTCGGCGATGCTGGAATTCGCGCTGGCCCGAATCCGCCAGTTGGCCGCACACGAGGTGGGCCATACCCTGGGCCTGGAACACAACTTCGCCGCCAGCACCAATGACCGGGCCTCGGTCATGGACTACCCCTTTCCCCTGATTAAGGTGAGCAAGGAAGGAGAGGTCGATTTGTCCGATGCCTATAGCACCGGCATTGGTGAGTGGGACAAACGCGCCATCCTGTATGGCTACCAGGATTTCCCGCCGGGCGTGGACGCAACCGCCGAGAGAGAGAAAATTCTTGCCCAGACGCATGCCTCTGGACTGCGCTATGTCGCCGACGTGCACGCACGTAATGATGAGTTCGCCGGTGCGGCAGGCCCGGCCAATCCCTATGGCAGCCTTTGGGATAATGGCGCCGATGCGGTGACCGAGTTAAACCGCCTGCTGGGCGTGCGTAGCCAGGTGCTGGCGAATTTCTCCGAAAAGACCATCCGCGTGGGTCGACCCATGGCCAGTATCGAGGATGTGCTGGTACCCATGTATCTGCTGCACCGCTACCAGCTAAAGGCCGCAGCCACCTTCATCGGCGGTCAGGAATTCGACTATGCCCATAGAGGCGATGGGCGGCAGATAAGCAAACCGGTTTCCGCCGAGCAGCAACGTCGAGCGATTGATGCCTTGTTGACCGCGATCCGGCCCTATTCCCTGGCCCTGAAGCCAGATCTCATCGCCCTGATTCCGCCACGCCCGCCGGGCACTCCAAGCACCCGCGAACTGTTCCCGCGCCAGACCGGCTACCTGTTTGACCCCCTGGCGGCGGCCGACACCGCGGCCGGTCTGAGCCTGGACATGTTACTGGACAAGACCCGCGCTGCGCGCATGGTCAATGCCCATGCCCTGGATACCAGCCTCCCGGACTTTGGCGAACTGGTCGACAAGCTGCTGAAAGAAACCTGGTACGACGTGAACGCGACCGGTCAGGAAGCTGAACTCCAGCGCGTGGTCAATATGGCCACCCTGCAACGGCTTATTGCCCTGACCGAGGATCGCGATGCCCAGGCACAGGTCCGGGCCATCGCCTGGGACCGCCTGACCGAGTTGGCGGGCTGGCTGGAAAAGCAATCCCGGCGCAGCCAGAACACGGACTGGCGGTCTCACTATCGTTTTGCCAGCGGACAGGTACAACACCTGCTGGATGATCCGTCGGTGCTGGCGCCCTTGTCACCACTGAGGCCACCGCCGGGTTCGCCGATCTAGGCTCAAGACCTGGAGGCCGGTCCAATGCGGTACCCGGCATTCAGGCATTCGGGCAGCCTGAGCGAATTCCGGGCTTACTGAATCCTGGAAACAAAAAAGCGGCAACCGGTAAGTCTACCGGTTGCCGCTGTCTTTCTACTCAAGCCGAAACTAGAAGCGCCAGCCAAACTCCAGACGCAGCGCGGCCAGATCGGGCTCCACCGCATCGCCGCCACCAGTATTGATCACCCAGGTATTGTAGCTGAGTTTCAAAAGGGTGCCGTTTTGCATTTCATAACGCACACCCAGCGCGCCGCCGTAGGTAAATTCGGTTGCTGTATAGGTGCTGTAATAGCTGTTACAGACGTAACCCCAGTACGGGTGCCAATAGCACCCTGTGCTGGGTGGACCGTCGGCGACATTCGAGTCGAAATAGGACCAACCCATGCCCGCTTCCAGGTAAGGGGTGACCGGACCGTCCATGAAATAGTAGGCGCCCTTCAGGCGGCCGTTAAATTGACTGAAACTGTGGTCGATGACCTGTCTTTCACCCGTATCGGTAACCAGGGTGACTTGATAGTCAGGCCGCAAAAACTCGAAATCCATACCCACGGAAAAGTGATCAGTAACGTTGTAGGCGAAATTTATACCAATCCCCAGGGCGGGATCGACTTCCAAACTGGAACCGCCGGCGCCACCGGCATTTTCCTTGTATTGGTAAATACCGGCAAACGACCACTCCCAGGTCTCGGCGATTCCGCCGGAATTGAAATAGGTTTGCGCCTGGCCCAGGCCGGGCACGGCCAGCAGCAGGATCGCGATCATAATTGTACGCATTGTCTTGTCCCTTTCCCTGTTAACACCCAAGTAATCGGTGCATGTATGTTTTGGCAAACCCAGAGCAGAAGCGGCTGGATCATTGCCAGGCAGAAACCGGCCTTCGCCGGAATCGCGTATTATCCGTGAAACTGGCGAATCTTGCCATTCGCTATATATGCTACTACTGAGCGCCGGGAACGCTCCCCCGAACCCCCGTAAGCCCGGTTCCCAAGGCCATCCCCGGGATTTGGCAGCAGCTTGATACCCGGTCACGCCGCACCCGCGGGTGGAACCCCCCCTGCGGGCCACACCAGATCGTCGATGACATCTGCAGGGACCTGTCTCTCGAGGTGAAGGATTCCAGGCGGCCACGTGGTAAAGTCTGGCCCGGAATCGCAGGTCGGGCGGCTCAAATCACCTGGGCGTGAACCTGGCCTGTATTCAGATTCACTATCGCTATCCATGAGGTTGAATATGGCTAACATGACCAAGGCGGACTGGCAGGCGGCGGCAAAGGCACTGCGGATAGACGGACGTGCGTTCATCAATGGTCGCAGTGTTGATGCCTTGTCCGGCGAAACCCGACCCACTTTTAATCCCGGCAATGGCAAGCAACTGGCCCAGGTCGCCTATTGCGGAATCGAGGATGCAGAGCTTGCCATCGCCAGTGCAAGAGCTGCATTTGCCAGCGGCGTGTGGTCAGCCATGGCGCCCTCGGATCGCAAAATGGTCATGGTGCGCTGGGCCGAGCTGATTGAGCAGCACCGGGAGGAACTGGCCCTGCTGGAGTGCCTGGATGTAGGCAAGCCCATTTCCAATACGCTGGATATTGACGTTTCCGCTGCGGTGCGCACCATACGCTGGAGCGGCGAGGCGATCGACAAGGTCTACGACGAGATCCCACCGACACCGGCCAATACGCTGGCCCTGGTGCAGCGCCTGCCGCTGGGTGTGGTCGCGGCCATCGTGCCCTGGAACTTCCCCTTGTCCACCACCGCCTGGAAACTGGCCCCGGCCCTGGCTACCGGTAACTCGGTCGTCCTGAAACCGGCCAGCAACACGCCCCTGTCCGCCTTGTTCATTGCCCGCCTGGCCACTGAGGCGGGTCTGCCCGATGGAGTACTGCACGTCCTGCCCGGGCCAGGCGGCTCCCTGGGCAAGCACCTGGCTACCCACATGGACATCGACGGCCTGACCTTCACCGGGTCCACCCCGGTGGGTCAGTTGCTGATGCAGTACTCGGGACAGTCCAACCTGAAACGCACCTTCCTGGAGTTGGGCGGAAAAAGCCCGAATATCGTCTTTGCCGATGCCAACCTGGAGGCAGCTGCGGCCATGGCGGCCGTGGCGGTGTTCTATAACGGTGGCCAGACCTGCACTGCCGGTACCCGGTTGATTGTTGAAGAAAAGATACGCGACGAGTTCCTGGATATGGTTGTCTCGAAGGCCAGAGACTGGATGCCGGGCGATCCGCTGGATCCGGCCACCGCCATGGGTCCGATGATTGATGAGGGCCAGTTCAACACCGTGGCAGGATATGTAGACGTCGGCCGCAAGGAAGGCGCCGAACTGCTATTTGGCGGCAAACGCTGCCTGGCCGAGACCGGCGGGCATTATCACGAGCCCACAATTTTCGCCGGTGTACACAACCAGATGCGAGTAGCCCAGGAAGAAATATTCGGCCCGGTCCTGTCGGTGCTGACATTCAAGGATGCAGCCGAAGCGGTCAGCATTGCCAACGATTCCATTTATGGCCTGGCCGGCGCGGTATGGAGCCGCAACATCAACACCGCGCACAAGGTGGCCGCGGCCGTGCGCGTAGGCACCATGGGTATCAACAACTACTTTGGCGGCGATATGACCGTACCCTTTGGCGGCTTCAAGCAAAGCGGCAATGGGCGGGACAAGTCCATGCACGCTTTCAACGACTACACGGAATTGAAGACCACCTGGATCGAATTCGAATAACGAGTGAACCTGCACTGTTTGACGGGGTCAGAGAGACAATACCTCTGAGCACTGGGAGTTTTGAGTAATGAAGAAATTTTTCAAATGGCTGGGAATATCGTTCGGCATCATCCTCGGGTTGGCGGTGCTTGCCGGAACCTGGCTGTGGTATGGCCCCCTGCCCAGTTACGACATGACCCTGAACCGGGCCTTTGCCAAGACCGTGGTCGAAAGCCCCGAGACCCTGACCCAGCTGCACGTACTGGAGCAGGTCGGCATCACCTTCCATCAAGACGACCTGGATGATGCCTCGCTTGCGGCGGGCGACAAGGCGCTGGCAAAAATGGCGGATGTCGCCAAGGAGTTGCGGAGCTTTGATCGCGACAAACTTCCCTACCAACAACAGTTGTCATACGACATGGCTGACTGGATGCTGGTCCGGCTTGAAAATGGTGCGGACCGCTGGCGCTTCCACGACTACCCTCTCAACCAGTTGTTCGGTATCCAGAGCAATTTCCCCAGTTTCATGGAGTCAGCGCATTCGATCGGCAGCGTGGGCGACGCGAAAGATTACAACACCCGTCTGTCCAAGATCGGCGTCAAGTTCGCCCAGGAGATGGAAGGCCTGAAAGTACGCGAAGAGAGGGGAATACTGCCGCCGACCTTCGTGGTGGTAAAAGTGCTGGATGAAATGAACGCTTTCGTGGACATGCCCGCGCAGGAAAACATTCTGTATACCTCCTTCAAAACCAAGCTGGAGGAGGCCGGGATTCCCGAGGATGAGCAGGCCGGATTGTTGGCAGAAAACCAGCGCCAGATAGAACAGACCGTATATCCCGCGTACCAGGTGCTGATCGACTACTACACGGCGCTGCAACCGAAAACCACGACCGATGACGGTGTATGGAAATTACCGGATGGCGATGAGTTTTATGCCTACATGCTTGAGCTTTTCACCACCAGCGAAATGAGCCCTGGCGAGATTCACGCACTGGGTCTGGCCGAGGTGGCTCGCATCCAGGGTGAGATGCGTGAAATTCTGGCGGCAGAAGGGTATGACACGACACGCCCCGTGGGCGAACTGATGAGCGAGATCGTGGCCGAGGAGCGTTTCCTGTATCCGGACACCGATGCGGGCCGGGAACAGATACTGGCAGATTACCAGTCTATCCTGGACGAGGTCAGTGCCGGTCTGGACGACTGGTTCAATATTCGGCCCGAGGCCGGTCTGGAGGTGGAGCGAGTTCCCGAGTTCAAAGAAAAGACTGCTCCAGGCGCCTATTATGGTCGTCCGGCCATGGACGGTAGCCGGCCAGGAGTATTTTACGTCAACCTGTATGACATAAAGGCCACCCCCAAGCTGGGTATGCGTACCCTGGCCTATCACGAGGGCATACCCGGCCACAATTTCCAGATTGCGCTGGCCATGGAAAACAAGGAACTGCCCCTGTTTCGCAAGATGAGTCCGTTTACGGCCTACGTCGAGGGCTGGGCATTGTACGCAGAACGGGTAGCCTGGGAAGCCGG
>JAPHSC010000298.1 GCA_026193125.1 Gammaproteobacteria bacterium | reverse complement strand
TTGACGCTGCGGTCAGTCTTGGGTCGAGTAATCACGCTGAAATCTCCATTTCACCAGGCTATGCCCTGTGGCAACAGCTGAATCTGCCACTCCTGGTATCCCCAATACAAGCGCTGTGATTCGGGGAGCGGGCTTTCGGCGGAAATAGGGCTGCCTGGAAGGGTGCCCGGCGCAAGGGAAACTTTGATGAGGTCTGGTGAAACACAGCACCGAAGCGGACCTTGGCGGTTATCAAGGTGCCCTGTGTCAGCACCACCAACGCACGGTGCCAATCCAGGCGCAAACCCGGGGGACGTCCCTGGTAACGGGCCAGAGCTCCCGGTGATGAATGGCCGCCATTATCACCTTCGGCATCCACGAGGTGGTGTGTGATCGCTACTGTCCGATCTTGAGCTATCGGCGCTTTGGCCGCAGCCGAGGGCCGAATAAGGCAATAAGCTAACACCGGCACCAAAAAAACGGGCCCCATGAGGGACCCGTCTCCTTCAGAGCTTGACCGATATCATCCGGTCAGGAAATTCCCGTCAGAATTTGAACGCGGCCCCCAGCGACAACATGTACACATCATTTGCATCCGAAATGTCGAACATCTCGTACTCGCCGCGAATTTCAAAGCCACCGAGTGTGAATCGTGCACCTATACCGTAGGCCGGATCGGAACCACTATCCCCACCCTGATCCACGCCATCGGCTGAAGCGTCGGCATCCCATGAGATCATCCCCGCCTTGGCGAACAAGCCCACCGGCCCCAGCTTGAAGCCCGCCAGGGCAAAAACGTCCCAACCAGCCACGTCCACCCCAATCGCTGTCCCAAGTGGCGACGTACCCGACGGCGCGCCCAGGTCCACATAGCCACCTTCAATCGCGAAATCCATAAAGGCAACATCAAAGTTGTAGCCGCCAAACGCCTTCCAGGCGAAGTCGCTTTCATCGAATTTGAAAGTATCTCCCAAATCGCCATCAGGAGCATCCACCGAAATGGTCGCGTCGCCCACGCTGCCACCGACATAGAATCCGGATTCGGCCAGAGCCTCGCTCATGGGAGCAAGCCCCATGGCTACCGCGACTGCGCAGCTGCCCGCCACGTTGATTGCTGCTCTTTTGCTTATCGAAATATATTTCATAGTCGTGCCTCCACAAAGGCGAAATAGAACCATCCCTTGAACTACTGACTTCACCAGCAATTATAGACTAGAGAAATTCGATCGTCAGAAATGTCCGGAAACCCAAGGCTTCACCACGCTCTGCCCAGACCGTCATCTCGGCAAAATATGGCGACGACGCCCACCAATCATGGATTAGGATGTCTCCCGGTTCGTCAAGCCATATGATCGTCGTGGCACATCAGGCATTCCATGTGGCCCTGCTGATTGAATTTGCTGGGCCTGGAATGCGAGGCGTCATCCGGACCGTGACACTTCACGCAGTGTTCAATTTCCTCGGAAGGCTTCCACACCGGTGGTACCCACGTCCCTGCGAAGTACTCGTTGAATGCCTGCGTCACCATGTATACGACCTCACCGGCGACCTTGGCGCACCGCGCTTTCTTTTCCTCGGAAGAGATCTTGGCACCTGCCGTCATCGCCCACTTGGACACAGACGTATGGCATAGCGGCGACATTGCCTTGGCCTTGACCTGGTTTGGAAACTCGGAAATGTCATCGAAACGATTGCTCGGAAAGTCCTGTTCCGCATACCAGTAGAACAAGCGATCGATAATTTGTCGGAACGCCGGGTCTTTCGGATCATAGGCGACAAGATTGATGATGCAGGCCGCACCACCCAGGGCGCCGCAGAGCGTTCCATGCCCGGCGTAGCCGGCCGCCGCGTGGGACATCATCATGTCCGGCAGCGTGGTCCAGGGATAGCCAACCTTTTCCTTGAGGAGACTCAGTAATGACAAGTAGGAAGCTGTTCCGCAACCATCTTTTTCCAGGTAGAAACGGTAGGCGCGTTGACCAGCCTCAAGCGGATCAAGCGTGACCCACTTCCATGGCAGCGGCGGCGCGCCCTCTGGCATTTCTGGTCCGGCCAGGGCCGTAGCGGTAGTCGCGGCGATTCCCGCGGCAGCGCCTCCTGCGAGCATGGCCGCAGACGCTGCCAGCATATTCCGCCTCGACAAGCCCTGTTTATCTAGTTCATGCGCACCCATGTTGACCTCCATTTGAATTGAGGTGGTCGACTGCGTTTGAAATCCGCTAGTGCAAAAGTGGCGTTGCCTGGCCTGCTCCCTGCCCGAAAACCCGTCGTCAAAAAACAGCGCCCGAAAAGTTGCCAACTTTGCCAGGAGCGTCATTCCGGTTTTGACTCAGTCGAATGGGCTCTTCCGTGCCCACAAATAGCAGTGTACGCGTGGTCCCCAAGGGAGGAAGCCGTGAAAGTACCTAGATACCGAGGTCCAGGCAATTTGCAAGTACACGATCAAGGTGGGTGCCGATGATGCCAGCAACAATCCGGGCTCGATGGTTAAATAGCCAGGCCGCTGCCGGCGGGTAGAGCCTGACAAAAAGCTGACAAGGGCACTCTACTTCTGCATCAACCCGCTGTCGGATGCCAGCCCAGGATCAACAGGTAGGCAGCCAATCCTGCCAAATAGCCCAGCGGGACGTACCAGCCGTAGCGTAACCACGACCCCACCGACTTGGCTTCCGGGAACTTGGTGGCCAGGGCCACTCCGGCCGAAGAGCCGAACCAGATCATGGATCCGCCAAAGCCCACGGCAAAGGCCAGTGCACCCCAGTCATAGCCGCCCTGCTCCAGGGCCAGCTTGGTCAGGGGAATGTTGTCAAACACTGCCGAGACGAAACCCAGTCCTGCCGTGGTCGGCCAGGACGCTACAGGCAGGCTTTCCACCGGCATCATGGACGCACAGGTCACCAGCGAAAGCAGGAACACGCTGCCGCGGGCCGCATTCGGGAGTAGCGACCAGTCCGGCCTGCGCCAGGCGGCAGTCAGCAACAGCGCGGCCCAGACCGCCGCGCCCAGGAAGGGAAATTTGGATGAGTACTCATGGAACACCGCATTGACGAAGACATTGGTGCCGATCAGTGCACCGACGACCACCAGTACGACCCCTGCCCGGGACCAGTCCAGACGCAGGCCCTCGGGCGGGTCCTTGATAATCGGAGAAAGCTTCTGTTGCTGAATGGCCGCCGGAATACCAAATACCGTCAGCGCAACCAGTGCGGGCAGAAAGGCCCGCGCCACCACCAGTGGCGACACGCCTTCTATCCACATCATGGAGGTGGTTGTATCACCCACCACGCTGCCGGCGCCGCCGGCATTGGAGGCAGCTACGATGGCGGCCAGGTAGCCGATATGGACCTTGCCCCGGAACACCGCCGAGGCCATGGAACCACCGATAATGGCCGCCGCAATATTGTCCAGGAAGGTGGAAAGGAAAAAGACCGCGATCAGCAATACCAGGCCGCCATGCCAGTCATCCGGCAACAACGCCGGCAGAAAATCCGGGATCCTGCTTTGCTCGAAGTGGTTGGCCAGCAGGGCAAATCCCATGAGCAGACCAAACAGGTTGCCCAGGGTTACCCATTCGCGACCGACATGCAGCAGCAAGCCCTCAATACCGGGCACGCCCTCGAAACTCGAGAAGAAGAACTTGTAGCCGACGATCACACACAAGCCGATCAGGGCCACGCGCAGGGTCTGGTGATGAAAGACGGCCACTCCCAGAAGCGTCAGGGCAAAGAAGATGAAGGCCAGGGGAATACCGAAAATTTCCAGGCCGGCGGGGGCGCCTCCGGCGATCTCGGTCATGGCACTGGCAATGGCTAGGGTTTGCATGAGGGCACTTTTCCACGCTCTGCTGCAGATCAAAAAATGCTGGGTTAAGGCTTTGGACTGCTGCCCCGGCACGCATCAGCTGCGCCGCGATTGTAATCCTCTTTCTGCAAGAAAAGCAGAGAGCCTATTTCCAATCGACCTGACGGGAAGACGCCGTGAATACCACTATTCGGTCAGAAGATGTCACACTGGCGCCCTGCAGTCGGCTTCAGCCTCAAATCCGGTCTGAAATCGCCGCAGAAATTACCCACCGGGTGGCCGCGCAGCCACAGGGAAAACGCTTTGAACCAGACTTCCTTCGCCACACTTGGGCTGAGTCCTGAATTACTCGAGACGCTTGCATCGCTGGGTTATGAGTCCATGACTCCGATCCAGGAACAAAGCCTGCCACCTATTCTTGCGGGACAGGACGTTATCGCCCAGGGCAAGACCGGTTCGGGGAAGACTGCAGCCTTCGGCCTGGGCTTGCTGGCCAAGCTCGATATCGCAAGCCTGCGGGTGCAATCACTGGTGCTTTGCCCGACGCGGGAACTGGCTGACCAGGTTGCCAAGGAAATTCGTAAACTTGCGCGTGCTGTGGCGAACGTCAAGGTACTGACACTGTCCGGTGGCCAACCCTACCGGGCGCAGGCCGACTCGCTGGAATTTGGTGCCCACATCGTGGTGGGTACACCGGGCCGTTTGGAAGACCACTTGCGCAAGAAATCACTGGACCTTGGCGGCGTCACCACCGTGGTGCTGGACGAAGCGGACAGGATGCTGGAAATGGGTTTCCAGGAATCCGTGGAGGCGATTGTCGCGCAGACCCCGAAGAGTCGCCAGACCCTGCTGTTCAGCGCGACCTACCCGGCTGAAATCCAGGCGATCGCCAAGCGAATAATGCGTCAGCCGGTAACCGCGTTCGCGGAATCGACTCATGACAGCAGCACCATTCAGCAACATTTTTACACCGTGACAGACGATCAGCAGCGACTGACCGCGGTGCGACTCCTCCTGTTGCGACATCGCCCGGAATCAACGGTGGTATTTTGCAACACCAAGCGTGAGGCGCAGGAGATAGCGGAAGATCTTCGCGCCCACGGATTTAGCTGCCTGGCCCTGCATGGCGACCTGGATCAGCGTGACCGCGACCAGACCCTGGTGCGCTTCTCCAATAAAAGTGTGTCGGTTCTGGTCGCCACCGACGTGGC
>JAPHSC010000304.1 GCA_026193125.1 Gammaproteobacteria bacterium | reverse complement strand
GCAAGGATGCGACCGCTGACCGGCGACGGAATTTCTACCGCGGCCTTGTCGGTCATCATGTCGACGATGACCTGGTCCTCGCTGACGGTGTCCCCGACCTTGACGTGCCACTCGCCAATTTCTGCCTCGACCGTACCTTCACCCAGATCCGGGAGCTTGAATATAAACTGACTCATTTCAAGCCTCCATTACGGTACGCAGAGCATTGATGATGCGTTTCTGACCAGGGAAGTATTCCCACTCAAAAGCGTGCGGGTAGGGCGTATCCCAACCGGCCACGCGCTGTATCGGTGCTTCAAGGTGCCAGAAGCACTCTTCCTGGATAGTGGCGGAAAGTTCGGCCCCGTACCCACTAAAACGTGTAGCCTCGTGCACGATCACGCAACGGCCGGTCTTTTCCACCGAGGTGCGAAGGGTGGCGACATCCAGCGGCGCCATGCTGCGCACATCAATAATCTCGGCATCAATACCGCATTTTTCTGTCGCGGCCACCGCTACGTGCACCATCGTGCCGTAGGTGACGATGGTGGCATCTGTGCCGGCGCGTACGATTTCCGCCTTGCCCAGCGGTACCGTGTAGTGCCCTTCAGGAACCTCGCCCTTGGGGTGAGTGGTCCACGGCCTGGCCGGCTTGTCCGGGTCGCCGTCGAAAGGTCCGTTATAGATACGCTTGGGTTCAAAAAACACTACCGGGTCGTCGTCTTCAATGGCGCTTAGCAGCATACCCTTGGCGTCGTATGGATTGGATGGCATGACCACCTTGATGCCGCAGACATGGGTAAAGATACCCTCCGGACTCTGGGAGTGGGTCTGGCCGCCCCGAATACCGCCGCCGCTCGGCGAGCGGATAGTGATGGGTGCAAAAAAGTCACCCGCGCTGCGGTGACGCAAACGGGCAAGTTCGGAAACGATCTGGTCGAAGGCCGGATAGATGTAATCCGCAAACTGTATCTCGGCGACCGGACGCATACCGTTGACACCCATGCCAATCGCCGTGCCCACTATGCCACCCTCGGCAATCGGGGTATCCAGCACGCGGTGATCGCCGTGCTTTCTTTGCAGCCCGTCGGTGCAGCGGAACACACCGCCGAAATAGCCCACATCCTCGCCCATGATGACGACGCTGGGATCCCTGCTCAAGGCAATGTCCATGGCTGAATTCAGGGCCTGGATCATGTTCATCTGTGCCATGATTATTTGCCCCCCTCGGCCAGCATCTGTTCCCGTTGCCTCTTCAAGTGCTCGGGTATTTCCTTGTAGACATCCTCAAACATGTCGCTTGGATCCAGCGCGGGGCCCTCGCTCATTGTTCCGTAGGTGACGGCCTCTTTCCAGCTGTCAGACGCGTGCTTCTCCAGTTCCAACTCAAGCGCCTTGTGTTGCTTTTCGGTCCACACGCCAAGCTGCACCAGATACTGTTTGAGACGCTTGATGGGGTCGCCCAGGGGCCAGGATTCTGAATCTTCCTTGGGGCGATAGCGGGATGGATCGTCACTGGTGGAATGGGCCGATGCGCGATAGGTCACGTGCTCGATCAGTGTCGGTCCGGCGCCGGTCCTGGCCCGCTCTGCCGCCCACTCGGTGACCGCGTAAACCGCCAGGAAATCGTTGCCATCTACGCGGATGCCGGGAATGCCGTATCCCAGTCCCCGGGCGGCGAAAGGTTCGCGCCCACCACCGGCAAATGCCTGGAAGGTCGAGATAGCCCACTGATTGTTGACCACGTTGAGAATTACCGGTGCCTGGTATACCGAGGCAAAGGTCAGGGCATGATGAAAGTCCGGTTCCGCGGTGCTGCCGTCACCGATCCAGGAAGCGGCCAGGTTGTCCTCGCCCTTCATGGCCGCGGCCATGGCCCAGCCTACCGCCTGTGGGTACTGGGTGGTCAAGTTTCCGGAAATGGAAAACAGGTTACCCTCGCGGCTGTGATACATGATGGGCATCTGGCGACCCTTGCACATGTCCCGAGTGTTGGACAGGCACTGGCACATCAGGTCGACAAGCTTGCGCCCGCGGGCAATCTGCAGACCCTGTTGGCGGTAGGAGGGGAACAGCATATCGCCGGGACGCAGCGCCATGCACTGGGCCACCGCAACGGCTTCTTCACCGGTAGACTTTATATAGAAGGAAATCTTGCCCTGGCGCTGGACCCGTTGCATACGATCATCGAAAGCACGGGTCAGCATCATGTGACGCAGGCCAACCTGCAGCACTTCGGGTTCCAGGTGAGGGTTCCATGGTCCGGTCGTCTTGTCGTCGTCCTTGAGGACCCTGACCATGCTATGCGCCAGGTCGGCCATCTCCATGGCGGGGGTATTCACGTCGGGTCGTGGCACTTCCCCGGGCGCAGAAATTTTCAGGTAGCTGAAGTCTGGAGCCTCTCCCGGTCTTGCCGGTGGATGCGGTATATGTAAACGGGATTTTTGGATCATGTCTGACTCAACCTTGGTATTGCGGTTAGGGATCCGCCTGAGCGTGGCGCATATTTTACATGGCTGGAGAATTTGGTGCGTGCATACACCGCAGTTTCCCGTATTTCTCGAGTATTACAGCGTTAATGTCAGCACCTGCTGCATTGCAGCAGGTTTTCTTGCGCGGCCGTCTTGACCCGGTAACCTGCATGAGGCCTATACTTAGTGCTGTTACTGCATTATCCCAATCACCGTTAGAGGACAGGGCTGCATGGTTTGGCAACGTCATTTGCGTCGTTTACTCAGCGTTGCCGTGTACCTGGCGGTGGCGACCTTGCTGATGTATCCCGGTCTTATTCTGGCCCAGCTCGACCTGATTAATTCAAGGCTATTGTTTCCAGTGCTGGCGCTGACGTTTCTGTTGTCGTCACCCGCGGCATTGACGAGGCAGTGACGGCGAGGATATTGCCACCCTCGTCGAGTTCTATGGTCATGATGCCGGCTCCGCGCATCACCTCCAGTTGTCCCGAGTTCACTGAAAATCGCAGCATCAGGTCCTGATCGCTGACCGGTGGAATAAATTGCCGCTTCTCCTTGTTGCGAAAACGGCGCCGGTTACTGTTGGACCAGGCCGCGATCGTCACAAAAATCAGTCCAATACTGATGCCATACCAGCGTGCGACGCTAAGCAAGCCTTCCCAGCCGCCGCTTTCCACCATGGTTTCATAAGCGATGTCCAGCCCGGTCCACCACGCCAGCAAGCTTAGCAGCGGCGTCCACAGGTAGGCGTAAAGTGTCCACATCAAGGCCGTTACAGCGCGCTCCCGGACTTGTCTACTCTTGGACAACAGGTGCGGTGCGCTGATGATGGGGGGCTGGAAGGAATCAACCATGGCTGCGCCTATTCCGACCTGATGCCGCGATCCGGGCTGACCCAGATGGCACGTTGATTGGCTGGTTTCCACAGTGCCCTCGGCAGGGCAACCAGCGTTGCTGCGGTCTGAATGGTCCAGTAGATCATGGGATACCAGATCATCCAGTAGTAGTAACGACCCAGGCGTGGTTCATAGCGACTGTCTATGCCCAGTGAAATACCAAATTGCAGCAGGCACGTGGCCCCGAGAACCACGCCAGACCAGCCCGGCAGGAAAGCGGCACCGCGCAGGTACGAAGGAAGCTCCACGAAAAGTCCCAGTGCCGCTACCAGGAAGATGATGGCGATCAGGTGTGCCCAGGCGGTGCTGACCACCAGTTCAATGGCTACCAACCAGATGCGTCGCTTCTTCCATTGCATCAGGGAGGACCGGTAGCGCAGAAAGACCTCCAGGCCACCCTGGGCCCAACGTAGCCGCTGGCGCCATAGTCCACGCAGCGTTTCGGGCATCAATATCCAACACAGGGCATTCGGCTCGTAACGCACATCCCAGTGATTGGACTGCAGCCTCCAGCTGATATCGATGTCCTCGGTAACCATGTTCAGGTCCCAGTAGCCGACCTTCTGCAGTGCTGCCTTGCGGAAGGCGGCAACCACCCCGGAGACGGTGAACACCCGGCCATAAATGCGCTGGGCACGCTTGATCATGCCGATGATCGAGGAGAATTCACCGACCTGGATTTTACCCAGCAGGGAGGTTCGATTGCGGATACGCGGATTGCCGGTTACTGCGCCCACCCGTGGTCCATCGTTGAAATGACGCACGATCCAGCGCGTAGCATGACGGTCAAGCAGGGCGTCGCCATCCAGGCAGATGAGAATCTCATGTCGAGAGGCGAGCGCACCCATACGCAGACCCATGGCCTTACCCTGGTTCTTCGCGAAGTGAATAACCCGAACCCGGGGATCCAGGCCGGCCATTTCATCAAGGATGGCCGCCGTCTCATCGCTGCTGCAATCATTGATCGCAATAATCTCGAATTCCGGGTAGTCCTGCTCCAGCAACGCCTGGATAGTTTCCCGCGCGTTATCACCCTCGTTGTGACAGGGGACCAGGTAGCTGACCGGTGGCGTATGGGTGAGTCCGGGCGGGTCATCGAAGCGGCGGTGATCCGAATTTTCGCGATAGTAGAAATAATACACCGCGCCTATCATCCAGACGTAAGTCATGAACAGGGGATAATAGAAAGCAAATTCCAACAGGCCTTTCGACACGCCCTCGATACTCATGGCTGGCTCCTTATTGGCTGTTCCGATAAGGAGATGCCCTGGCGAAGTTTGTCGAGGTCCGGATGGTTGTTCAGGAAATCGTCCGGGTAATAGGCCAGGTTGCGTACCCCCATTGACTGCAGCAGCCGCAAGGTCTGCTTCAGTTCCACGGCGGGGATGGGAGTCTTTTGCCACCAGTCCACGGTCTGGAGCTGAAAAATTGTACGTGTCAGGGACGGGTCCAGCCGCCGCGCCTGCTCCGCCAGACCAAGGTAGAAAGCCGGATTGTTGGAGGGATTCTCCACTCTTTCCAGGTAGGGCATGGCCATCAATGTCACAAAGTCGTAGGTGGCCAGGAAACGACCGTAATCCTGTGCCAGCAGACGTGCACCATCCTGTTCGGACAGGGCGGGTGCGAACAGGTTGCGGGAAGTTTTCAGACGTGGCTGGTAGCGGCGCACCAGGCCTGCGAGCTCATCGGTAAAGTCGATCAGGGCCAGGGTTTTCATGTTGGCCCAGCGCTGGCCGGTGATCGGATTGTCCTTCAATGCCAGCAGATCGATGTCTTCGCCGTACAGGTCCTGGTAGGCCTGTATTGCTGCGGGACTGGCGTCCTCTCGTTCGTTGAGACGACCATCGTCATGGAAATGCAGGCCCTCGATATGCGCATGTGCGGCCAGGTCTTCGTAGATGCCCCGTATCAAAACACGGGCATTCGGGTTAAACGGGGACAGGCGAGGCTCTCCCTGTGGATCCGGGCTGGCTCCGTCCGCCGAGGCCTGCAGTACACGCCAGGACGGATCTACCGTCGCTCCTGAGAAACTCAGGATTGGCATCCATGCATAGACCCGGACACCGGAGCGTGTCCTGAGTTGCCAGGCTGCCCGGTTGAACAAATCCGCCCGCATGGGCAGGAAACGATTCGGGAAATACAGGGCCTCGGCGCCCCCATCCCCGTCAAGGTCGGAAAAAGCCTGCAGAAATACATGGCTGATCTGTAGCCGGCTAATGCGCTCTACCAACTGGTCCAGGTTGCGTTCCTGTTGTTCAGGGTCCTCGTCGTAGACGTAATCCAGGTCGACCTGGGCGGCTCTCACCAGCGGTGGTTCCGGGGGCTTGAGCAAGGCCATGGAAAATTCCCGAATGCCGGGGTTGTTCTGGATCAGGTGTCGGTGCAGCACGCGGCTGGGGTCAGGATTGCCGGAATTCGGGTCCAGGGTCAGGGACCAGTACAGGCCGGCCTGGCGTGCGATTTCAATCGTGAGCTGATTGTAAGCTCCATAAGGCCAGGTGATTACCCTGGGCACCAGACCGGTGTTGGTGCTGATGATGTCCACGCTGCTGCGCAGGTCCCGAAATATGCGCTCTCGAAAGGCGTCGGCGGTTTCGTAGGCGCCGTCGGCATACAGCAGCGAGGTCGCTGCCGGCTCGGTGTTGCCCTGGGGATTGGCGGTGATGCCCTGGTGCAGGGCGTGGCTGTGTGAGGCGATCTCCACCAGTCCGGATGCCTGCATTTCCCGGATTTGCTCCCAGCTTAAAAACGAGTCGTAGCCGCGTTCTCGGCCGGCATAACGCACACTCTGCTCGCCTTCAATCCAACCCGTCACCAGGCTGACCACCGCCGGATAGTGAAACAGCTTGAGCAGCGGATATACCTGGGTATACACGCTGAGCAGACCATCGTCGAAGCTCAGCAACACCGGCTTCTCCGGCAAGACCTTGCCACCGTTGTATGCAGCCTCTACCTGCTCGATGCTTACCGGCTGGTAGCCATGATCGCGTAACCAGCGGAAATGAGCGATCAGCGTGCTGGTAGATATAGCCATGCTGTCACGCGCCGGTCCCGGGGCATCGTTTTCGGTCACGTCGTGGTAGGTAATAACCTGCAATGGCGAGGCCTGGGCACAAGCCAGCCCGCCGCACAGCAGCAACACGGTGACAATCAGGTGGCGCACGGTCACAAGCGTCCCTCCAGTCCCAGCAGCACGGTGTTGCTGTATTCGATGCTGCCATCATAGGCATGCCTGGCCCGCTGAACACCCACGCGCATGGACCAGCTGTCGCTAAAGCGCATGCCGAATTCGTAGTCCAGACTCCACAGTGAGTTGCTGCCGTAGGATTCCTGGTAGTAATTCCCGACCTGTGGGTGCAGCCGGTGGTAAAGGCGACGATAATTTTCCAGGGGACGCAGCCAGCGCATATCCGCACCAACCATGATTGAGCGATCCTGGCCGGGATTGTAGTAGCTCGCCGTATCAAGGCTGTTGCGAGAAGCACCCAGTGAACCGGTGGCGTCCAGCTTGAAGCGTGGTTTGTTCATTATTCGCTGACGACCGTAGCCGAAGATGCTGCTGCGGTGGTTACCATCGTCAAAATTTGCCAATGTGAGCGTGCCGCCCAGTGACAGCATTTCGTTGGCGTGAAATCCGGCACGCAGATCAAGCTGATTGCTTGATACGTCGTTCTGGTAAGCCCTTAAGGGTGTGTCATAGCTATTAAGTTGAGCGATAGCCGCAAATGACCACAAGTCGTTGAAGCGCCAGTTTACTTCGCCGTAAAGTCCCGCCTCGCCGCCCCAGCGCTTGGCGCTGATTTCGCTGCGTGCAGCCCAGTCCGAACGGCGGTACTCCACGCCCGCAGCCATACGTGGGCGATTTGCATTGCCCTCAGGCAGTTCGGCGAAGCCGTCAAAGCTGTGGGCATAGAAGCGAAACCAGTCCTGTACCGGCGGTGTGTACCACCAGCCCTGGGCGCTGTGCTGGCGGCTGCCAAAAGTATCGCCGGTACTATTGCCGGCCGAGGCGTCGAAAATCAATTCGCTTTTCTCATGCAGGCTCCATTGTCGTGCCAGTTGTTGCACTGAGAGGATATTCGGGTAGTCCTTTTGCAGCTCGCTGATTTGCTGGTCGGCCTGCCGGAATTCCTGGCGGACAAGTTGTGTGCTGGTCCAGCCTGTGAGCGCGCCCAGGTGGGCCGGATACACGGTCAGTACCTGCTGATACTGGTCCAGGGCGCGGTCGGGCCATCCCCGCCACAGATAGACGGTGGCAAGATCCTGGCGGGCGCCAACATTGTTTGGTGCCTCGTCGGTGATGCGCTCAAGTTCCTGCTGGGACTCATCCAGCCGGTCTGCATAGGAGCGGGCCAGCACCGCTCGCAAGCGGGCCTCTGTATGCTGTGGATTGGCCAGCCGGGTTTGCGGGTCGAACTGAACCTGCTCGGCCAGCATTGCGTCTGCCGACGCGATCGCCTCTTCCAGTTGCCCCAGTTCAAGCAGGGCGTAAAAGTGTTCCACCCGGCAATCCAGGTTGTTCGGTGTCTCATCCAGGCAGCGCTGCAGCAGCACGCGAGCGGTTTCGGCATGATTGCTGGCCAAATAAGCCTGTGCTGCAGCGAAGCGCAGGTTGGCGGGAGGCTGGAAGCCCTCGGCAAGCAACGATTCGTATTCTGTCACCGCCTCCTGCATATGACCTGCGTCCACCAGCGCCACCAGCCTGTCGGCACGCAGACGTTGCTGCAGGGGGCTGTCCGGATCGACCGTTTCCCGGTAGCTGTCCAGTCTCAGCAGAGCCTGTTCACTGTTGCGCCATTCCGTACCCTGCGCAGAATAGGTCTGGGCGGCGGTACGGATTGATAACGCGACCAGGTCGACCTGCAGGGCTTGTGTTTCTTCGCTACTGAGAATCCCTGAATATCTTTCCCCCAGGGCCAGGGCGTATTCGGGTAGCAACATCTCGCGAAACAGCAGAGCCTTGCGCCGCAGTGTTTCCCGGTTGTCCGGATCACGTGCCAGCATGGCCTCATACAACGTCAGGCGTTCGAGCTTGCTGCCCTGGCGCTCCAGCACATATGCCTGTGCCTGCATCCGTGCCGGTTCGGGCAAGCGGGCCAGTTCGGCCCTGGCTTCAGGATAAAGGTTGTCGTCGGCCAGCGTCATCACGAGGCCGAGTCGAGCATCCTGGTTGTCGGGCTCACGCTTCAACTGGGCCCGGTACCACTGGGCGCCAGGTTGAAACTGCTTCAGATTTCTGTAGGCCTTGGCCACAACCGCCAATACCTGGACAGGGTCGCGAGCGGGATCCAGGAGCGCCGCATTGTCGATAACCTGCTGGTCTTGATTTGCCCAGGCCAGCACCAGTGTCTGGTCGATCAGCAAGGTGCGCGCCTGGGGATACTCTCGGCGCAGTCTTGTCAGTTCGGCAAGCGCTGAATCAAACTGCCCACTGCGTGCTGCCAGGACCGCGGCCTCTTGTTCCTGGAAGAAAGGATCCCCGGGAGCAGCCAGCGCCGAATAACCCGTCCACATTGAGAACAGCCCTGCCAGAAGAAAACCTGTCGCACGGGCACCCTGAATCCTGCGCGCAGCCATAGCTGCACAGCCACGATCGTGCGTGGTTCTCAGCGTATTGCCTTGCCGAACAGACTTGGGCATGAAGGTCCATTGTTGGGGTTGCGGACATTTCGGGTGCGCGCAAGGTATCATGGCGAGCCCGTGAGAGTACGTATCTGTGTCACATTCCTCGTTATTTTCGCCTGAAAATGCAGTATTTCATGAGCGCAGCGGGCTGCTCCCGAAGGCCAGGGCAAAGTGCCGGAACTGGTGTGGATACGCAGTGTGAGGTGCCGGTATCATGCACCCACTATGTCCCTGGGCGGTGGGTCGTCCGCACACGCTGATTTTTTTGAGGTTCTAATGAATTTATTGAGTAAATCGCTAAGCCTTTTCGCTGCTGCACTGTTGCTTGCAGCATGTGCCACCAAGCCAACCGATCCTTACCTCTGGCTGGAGGAGGTCGAGGGGGAGAAAAGCCTGGCCTGGGTTGAGAAAGAGAATGCTCGTAGCCAGGCGGAACTGGAGGCCGTACCCGAGTTTCCGGCCATGCTTCAGGAAGCCCGGGACATTCTGAATTCGAGTGAGCGCATCCCCCTGGTCACTATTCACGGTAACCATGTTTACAACCATTGGCAGGACCCTGGCCACGTTCGCGGCCTGTGGCGCAGAGCGACTCTGGCAAGTTTTGGCACCGGTCAGCCCGAGTGGGAAGTCTTGCTGGATGTGGATGCCCTGGCCGCCAGCGAGGGTGAAAACTGGATATTCTCCGGCGCCTATCCCTGTCTGCCTCCGGAATATGATCGCTGCATGATCGGACTGTCCCGCGGCGGCAAGGATGCGACCGTCTACCGTGAATTCTCGATACCGGAGAAGAGCTTCGTGACCGAAGGGTTCACGCTTCCCGAGGCCAAGAGCCGACTGGAGTGGGAAGACGAAAATACGCTGCTGGTGGCCACCGACTGGGGGCCTGGAAGTCTTACCGAATCGGGTTATCCGCGCATCATCAAGCGCTGGATCCGGGGTGACAAGCTGGAGCATGCCAGTGAGGTTTTCGCGAACCAGCCGAGCGATGCCTTGCCGGCCCGGGTCAGGGTGATGCGTGACGGTGATGAGCGTTACACTCCGATTACTCGCGCCAGGACATTTTTTGAGTCCGAGTATTTTTTGCTCGAGGAGCAGGGTCTGCGACAAGTGCCTCTGCCTTTACATGCCCTGGTTGCAGGGATGTTGCAGGGGCAGATCGTGGTGCGGGTAGACGAGGACTGGCAGCACGACGGCAGGTTTTATCCCCAGGGTTCGGTAGTGGCGCTCAGGCCAGCAGATTTTTCGGCTGAACTCGTTTACCAGCCTGCGAGTGGTGAGGCAGTGAGCGAGGTGCTGCTGAGTGATCGCATGATCCACCTCCAGGTCCTGGACAATGTAATTGGTCGCGCCAGGCAGCTGGAAAAAAAGGATGGCGCCTGGGTAGCCCGTACCCTGGATCTTCCGGATAACGGTGTGGTGAACCTGGTGTCAGCGAGCAGCGAGGATGACAGCCTGCTGGTGAGCTTTGAAAGCCTGACCGTGCCGGACACGCTTTACCTGGCCGGTGCCGACGGTGCCTTGAAGCGTGCCTTTGCCCTGCCAGCCTTTTACGATGCGACGGACGTGGAGGTCTCGCAGCGTTTTGCAGTGAGCAAGGACGGCACTCGGGTGCCTTACTTTTTGATGGGCCGCAAAGATGTGTTGGCCAGGGGTAATGCACCCACGATCCAGTACGGCTATGGCGGATTCCTTATCCCCATATTGCCTGAGTATTATGACGAGAACGCAAGGCCCCAGCATGGCGCACTGGCCGGGCGGCTGTGGGTGGCCCGCGGCGGTGTGCTGGTGTTGTCCAATATTCGGGGTGGAGGTGAATATGGCCCTGCCTGGCACCAGGCCGCCTTAAAGGAAAATCGTCACCTGGCCTTTGAGGATTTTTTTGCCATTGGTGAAGACCTCGTGGCCACAGGCGTGACCACGCCTGAGAAACTCGGGGCCATAGGTCGCTCCAACGGGGGGCTGCTGATGGGCGCGGTGCTGACCCAGCGTCCCGACTTGTACGCGGCCATTGATTGCGGCGTACCCCTGCTGGATATGCTGCGCTATCACCTGCTGTTGGCAGGTGCCAGCTGGATGGGGGAATACGGCAATCCCGATCTGCCGGAAGAGCGCGCCTTCCTGGAAGCTTACTCCCCCTACCAGGCGCTCAAACCGGGCGTGAAATATCCGGAGGTGCTGTTTTACACCTCGACCAAGGATGACAGGGTGCATCCTGGCCACGCCCGCAAAATGGCTGCGCGTATGCGCGAGATGGGCAGTAGCTTTCTGTTATACGAGAACACCGAAGGCGGTCATGGCGGGGCCGCGAACCAGGATCAACTGGCCTACCGGGCTGCCCTGGAATACGCCTATTTCGATATGAAGCTGATGAACTAGCGAATGGTGGACGGCCTGAAGCTTGTATCCGGGCGTAATTGATGGAGTGGAGTGTGTAGGGTGTTGAGAAGTGTATGGTCACGCGCCTGGGTGTGTTGCTGCCTGGGACTGTTGGCAGTATCGACTATTGCCCGGGCAGAGACTTATCGCTACGCGGGCGTAGAACGCCTGGTAGCCGTGGGTGATGCTCACGGCGCCTACGATCGGTTTTCCCGTCTGCTGCTTGAAACCGGCATTGTGGATGAGAATCTGCAATGGACGGGGGGCAAGACCCATTTCGTGGACCTGGGGGATTTCCTGGACCGGGGTCCGGGTTCTCGCAAGATCATGGATCTGTTGATGCGCTTGCAGACCCAGGCCGAGAAAAGTGGCGGCCGGGTGCACGTGTTGCTCGGCAATCACGAGTTGATGAATCTGACTGGCGACCT
>JAPHSC010000354.1 GCA_026193125.1 Gammaproteobacteria bacterium | reverse complement strand
TGGAAACGGCCTCGATATTTGAATTGCAGTCGGAAATGGTTGCAGCCACCGCCGCCAGGACACCCACGCGATTGACCACCTCCGCCCTGATTTCGACGTTGAAGTCGCGGTCGATACGGGGCTTCCAGCTCACGTTGATCCAGCGCTCCGGCTGCTTGCGGTATTCCACCAGGTTGCCGCAATCATCGCGGTGTATGACGATGCCGCGGCCGGTGCTGAGGTAGCCCATGATGGAATCGCCGGGAATCGGTGAGCAGCAACGGGCATAGGTCACCACCATGCCCTCGGTTCCGCTGATGGCCAGCGGCTCACTGGTGGGTAGCGGCCCCGCTTCGTCGGTGGTCAGCAGCCTGCGCGCAATCAATGGCGCCATGCGCTCGCCCAGTCCGATCTGGGTGAACAATTCAGCCGGCTCCTGCAAACCCAATTCTGTGGCCAGGTCCTTTATCTTGGCGTTCCCGACCTTGCGTATGGATAGCGAGTAGTCCCTTAGCGCGTTCTCAAGCAAGCGCTTGCCCAGTTCCACCGCCTCGTGCAGCTGCATTTTCTTGAGGTAATGACGAATAGAGGTGCGCGCCTTGGCGCTGGCCACAAAATTCACCCAGGCTGGATTCGGGTGGCCACCCTTGGCGGTAATGATTTCCACCGTCTCGCCATTACGTAAATGGGTACGCAAGGGCACCAGGCGACGGTTGATCTTGGCCGCCACGCAGCGATCACCCACGGCGGTGTGCACGGCATAGGCGAAGTCCACGCAGGTGGATCCCCTGGGCAGTCTCAGGATTTCGCCCTTGGGTGTGAAAACGTAAACCTTGTCTGGAAACAGGTCGACCTTCACGGACTCCAGGAATTCCTCGGAATTGCTGCCGTCCTGCATCTCCATCAGCTTGCTCAACCACTCCCTGGCGCGAGTATGCGGCGCCGAGTTTCCACTTTCACCCAGCTTGTATTGCCAATGCGCGGCAATCCCGGACTCCGCCACCTTGTCCATCTCCGCCGTGCGAATTTGTACTTCGATGGGCATGCTGTCGGGGCCGAACAGGGTGGTGTGCAGTGACTGGTAGCCATTGACCCTGGGGATGGCGATGTAATCCTTGAAGCGACCCGGCATCGGTTTATACAGGCTGTGGACCACGCCCAGGGCGCGATAGCAGGTGTCCGCCTTGTCCACGATGATACGAAAGCCGAACACGTCGACGATTTCCGCCAGGCTGCGACTCTTGCTGCGCATCTTGCGGTAGATGCTGTACAGGTGCTTTTCCCTGCCCATCACCGTGGCCTCGATTCCCTCTTTGGCCAGG
Organism: Gammaproteobacteria bacterium; assembly: GCA_026193125.1. Taxonomy (GTDB): domain Bacteria; phylum Pseudomonadota; class Gammaproteobacteria; order Steroidobacterales; family BM003; genus CAKZML01. Next base: position 2,224 of record JAPHSC010000354.1, on the reverse strand, counting down.
GTTTGCTCCAGGTTCTGAAGAATGCCTTTGACAAACTGCTTCTGGTTGCCCTTGGCTTTTTTCAGCGCGTGCTCGATGACCCGGTAGCGCTGCGGGTACATATGCCTGAAACCCTGGTCCTGCAATTCCAGGCGAATGCTGTTGATGCCCAGCCGGTTGGCGATGGGCGCGTAAATTTCCAGGGTTTCCCTGGCGATACGCCGCCGCTTGGCCGGGGACAGGGCATCCAGGGTCTGCATGTTGTGACAGCGGTCGGCCAGCTTTACCAGGATGACGCGTATGTCCTCGACCATGGCCAGGATCATTTTTCTGAAGCTGGCGGCCTGGGCCTCTTCATGACTGCTGAAGGTCAGTTTGTCCAGCTTGCTGACGCCGTCCACCAGGTCAGCAACCTCGCTGCCAAAGCGTGCGGAAATCTCTTCCTTGAGCGCCGGCGTGTCCTCGATCACATCATGCAACAGGGCCGCCTTGATCGTCTGGGGGTCCAGGTGCAGATCGGCCAATATGCTGGCCACGGCCACCGGGTGAGTGATATAGGCCTGGCCGGATTGTCGAGTCTGGCCCTTGTGTGCCTCGTGGGCAAAATCAAAGGCGTCGACAATGCTCTCTACCTCCGCTTCGGGGAGGTAGGTTTCCAGTCTGGATATGAGTCGGGGTAGGCCCGTTGAGCGCTTGCCCATGGGCAGCCGGCCGAGGATGGCTGCGGCGTAGTCCATGGACTGGCGCGCTCCCGGTTTAGCCCCCTAGCGGGGGCAGAGAGTTGGAGGCCAGGTTTTCGAAGGATGCGCGGGCTTCTTCTTCCAGCATGTCCTGCATGGACTGATCGGATTCCTTCAGAATCTCGCGTCCTACATGGCCGGCGGCCACCTCGCGCAGAGCTACAACGGTGGGTTTGTCATTTTCCCAATCCACAAAGGGTTCGGCGCCATTGGCCACCCTGCGTGCTCTTTTCGAGGCGATCAACACCAGGTCGAACAGGTTATCGACCTTTTCAAGACAGTCTTCAACGGTAATGCGAGCCATCGCATAACTCCTGATATCAAGTGTACGAGCCCCGCTAACGAGGGGCCAAACGAGTAGTCTACCCTAAGCGGTCGGACTGAATCTATATATTGCGCGGGTTTCAGCCCTGCAGGCTGTCTGCAAACTCGTTTAATCCCGGCCGCCGGGCACGACTGCTATCGCCCTTGCCCGTGATTACTTTTTCCAGCTCCTGCAGGGCCCGGTCCAGCTGGTCATTGACTATGACAAAATCGAAGTCGTGCCAATGCGCGATATCGGACCTGGATTGCGCCAGCCTGCGGGCGATGACCGTGGCCGAATCCGTACCCCGACCACGCAAGCGTCTCTCTAGCTCCGCGGCACTGGGCGGGAGGATAAAAATGCTGCGACACGCGGGCATACGCTGACGCACCAGCTCGGCACCCTGCCAGTCAATTTCCAGAATGACGTCAAATCCCTGGTCCAGCAGGTCCTGGACCGACTCGCGGCTGGTGCCATAGCAATTGCCAAAGACTTCCGCGTGTTCAAGAAACGCATCCTCTGCAACCAGCTGCTGGAATTGCTCGCGCGAAACAAAGTGGTAGTCACGGCCGTCCACCTCGTTCTCACGCCGGGGCCGGGTGGTGTGCGAGACCGACAGACGCAGGCGGGGCAGCCGGTCGACGATGGCGTTAACCAGGGTGGTCTTGCCGGCCCCACTGGGGGCGGACACCACGAACAGCTTTCCCTTGTCGATTGCCACCTTGCTCACTCTATGTTCCTGGCCTGTTCGCCTTTGCCAGCGACAAGGCATTGTCTGGACTGGCTAAACTAAATACGTGTATTCACTCGGCTATCTATTCTGCCACCCGCTTGCGGCGGCTGGGACAGCTCGCGAGACTCACTCGAGGGACGATGTTTCGGAATCCGGAGCCACCTGCCAAGCCGCAGTCTGGCAGGCGGGTCTATGGTCGCCTACATCGTGGCCGGTGCCAACAGGGAATGGAACGGGACAGGGCGGCAAACGACAAAGACTTGCAAGATCCTGGAAGCGCTCTGCAGCCAAAACCGGTGGGCGAATGGGGCCCTTTGCCGAATCCCGGGATTATGTCCAAGAGATAATAGGTCTGTATAAGCCCTTGATTTTTATGAGTGAAAAGACTGCGTCTACAGGATAACCCTACCCTTCGTCTACATTGTTCACCCCTCCCCTCCCTACGCCATCAACCCGATGTTTTTCAGG
>JAPHSC010000329.1 GCA_026193125.1 Gammaproteobacteria bacterium | reverse complement strand
CTCTTCTGAAGACCGGCCGCGCGCCGGTCCGGTTCGAGCTATGTCCCAAATAGTGGGCCGCCCCTTGAACAACCAGGACAGCCCTGGCACCTGGAAAGCATTCGGTCGCCGGCGTCAGCTGCCTGCTGGCTTGAGCAAATCTTCCATGCGCTTGCCAAGTTGCTCGGCACTGGGTCCTGCCAGGACATACTCCCAGCCCGCCAGACGCTGACTGTAGTCTTGTACCAGGGCCTCCTGTGTCTGATCGGCGCCTTCCGCAAGAGAGAAAGCGAAGCTCGCCCATGGTTGCTCGTTGCGCTGCAGTGACAGGTCTATTACCAGCCCCTTGCGGGTAATAAATCGGCTTTGAATGGCCGTGCCGGCATCGGGCTGGCGCAGTCGCCTGACGTCCTGGAAGCTCAGACGGGCGAGGGCGCCGGCGATGCCGTTGGCAACGAAGTCCGATTGCGGCTCACGACCCGGCGGTAAGTCCTCGATTCGAAAGTCATGACCGTCCCCGTCCTTGCGTGTGATGACCAGTTCCGATCCATCCGGGTGACGAATGTCCACGCGCTGGATTACGTCCGGGCCCAGGTCCAGCAAGTCCGCTGTCAGCCACTTTATTGGATCGGCTTGCAGGGCCAGGGCCTGGTTAATCAGCAGGCTTGTCGGTTCGCCATTCCGGCGCACATAGGTGCCGCTGTTCATGGCAAGCTTGCCCATTATCAGGCTGCGTTCCTGCCCCGGCAGCACGATGGTCAAGACCAGGTTGTCCGCTCCCGGTGTGTCGGGATCCTCCACCCCCAGGCGGCTGTACATGTCTGGTCGCGAAGTCTTCACTTCCAGCACCTGTGCATCAGCCAGGATAAGCAGGGCGCTGCGTAGCTTGCCTGCGTCGGCCGGGTAACCCTGTTTCTCTTCAATTCCCCAGAAGCCGTCATTGAGCCTGATGCTCACCTGTCGGCCCTGGCTGTCACGCAGGACCAGGCCAGTGACCTGGTTGATTTGCTCTGACAATCCAGGCAGCAGCGGCCCCGAGTACAAGTCCCCGCTTTGTGCCCTGTGTTGGCTCATCCACCCGGCGAAGGCCAGCGCCGCCAGGGCCAGTACAAGCAGGACCATGAACTTTATCCTGGTCATTGGGTTTTTGGTTTCCTGCGTCGTTTCCCCGCGAGCGCTATCCACAGGACCAGGGCCAGGGTGAGCGCCAGGGGGATCAGACCGATGTTGATGAATTTCAGGCGGCTTCCCAGGTGATCGATTTCCCTGTCCAGTTCCAGCCGCACCTGTCGCAATTCCTTCTGAATCCGGACTTTTTCGTCCAGGAACTTGTGCAGCTCCACGCTTTGCTCGTCACTCAGCAGCACGGTATTTTGGTCCAGGCGCTGGGATTGCAGGCGGGCCAGGCTGTCCTCGGTGGCCTTGAGTTGCTGCTCCAGTTCCTGCTCCTTTGCTTGCAGCCTGGCCTCGGCCTCGCGCCGCAGGTCTTCAACCCTGGTGAAGGGTCGAGTGTAGCCGGCCCGTCCACGTATGCTGATCAGGTCCGAGCTGCCCGACAGATTGTCCAGGGCATTGACCAACAGGTCCCCGTTGTTGGCAAATGCCGTGGCCAGCCGCTGGTCCAGGAAGCTCTGGACCTGCACCCAGAAGCGGTCCGTCAGCAAGTCCGTGTCTGCAACCAGGATGATGGTCGCGTCTGTGATCGATGCCTTCAGGTGGCCGACGGTTCCCGTGTCCGTCGAGGGCGGACCATCGGGGAAAGCGCTTGCCAGCGGGCCGGTAAGGCGTGCGGCGACGGTATAGATCTGACCGGTGGGTTCGAAGCCATTACGCAGTGCGGAGGGATCCGGCATATAGGTAAACCGGTCAGTCGTCACCGGCATGGCCCGTGAGCTGGTTTGTATAAGCGGGATCATCGTCAGGGTTGAGTGACCCTCCAACTCAAATATGCCTGCAGTCGCCACATTCACCAGGTCCAGTTTCGCGGTAATGATGTCGCTGCGATTAAATTGCTCGGGTCCAAAGCCCAGGAAAGCCAGGTGCCTGATCGAGGGGCGGCCGGGGCCCATGGTGACACTTAGCGCAAGTTGCTCGTCCGCGATCACCTGGCCGGGGTTGTAACGTATGCCCCATGCACTGAACAGGGGGCCGAGGTTCGAGCTCTGACTGCCGGCCCTGGAAGCCATCAGGTTTTCCTGGTCCACGGCGGGCACCTCGGACTCGGCGAAGGGATCCACGAATATCAACGCCCGGCCACCGCGCATCACAAACTGGTCGATGGCGTACAGGGTCTGCTCAGGCAGGTTCTTGGGGTGAACCAGCAGCAACAGATCGATGTCCTCGTCCACCTGGGTCAGCTTGGCTGACAGGGTACGCAGCTGGAATAGCTGCTCGGCCTGGTCTGCGATCACCCAGGCCTGGCGAATCTGCTGGGTGGCTGGATCGAAGTCCCGCTGCATCGGCAGACTGCTGAGCACGCCGATCACTGGCCGTTCCGGATGGTCAAGGGAGTAAACCAGCTTGGCCAGGTCATACTCCAGGAAGTTCTCCTTGTCCGGGTGGAAGAAGGCAATGGTGGACGCGTCATCCACCATATTCGTGCCGGCCAGTCCGAAGTAGATATTTTCGCCGGAGGTGCCTATGGGTACCGGCGTCAGCCCAAATTCGGTGGCCATCTCCTCTTCCTCCGAGAACGGCACCGGATCAATCACACGCAGGTTTATCTTGCCCTTCGAATTGGCGGCAAACTCTTCCAGCAACTCCCTGACCCGATTTGCGTAGTTGCGAACGGCGGGTATCTCCCGTGTGGCGTCCGAGGAAAAGAAGAAATACAGGTTGATCGGTTCTTGCAGACCGCCAAGAATATTTCGGGTTCCTTGCGACATGGTGTAAAGCCGGTTCTCGGTGAGGTCCCAGCGGATACTGCGGAGAAGACTGTTGCTGGCCATGATGGCGGCAACAAACAGCAGCGCCAGCAGCGGTAATGCCCAGGCGTCGTAGGTTTTCTTGCGTGCTGTTGGCATGTCCTATTCCGCCTTCTTCAGGTCAAGCACCAACACATTGGCCGCCAGCCAGGTGATGATAACGGCCGCGAAATAGACCAGGTCACGCAGATCGATGACACCCTTGGAGATGGACGCAAAATGGCTGAGGAAACTGAAGCTCGAAACGGTGTCTATCAGCACCTGGGGCGCCCAGTCCCTGAACAGGTCCAGCACCATCGGGAAGCCGCTTAACAGGAAACCAAAACACACCACCACCGTGATGATGAACGCGACGACCTGGTTGCGGGTGGTGGCGGAGATGCAGGCGCCGATCGCCAAAAACGCACCGGCCATCAGCAGGCTGCCAAGATAGGCTGCGAGGATGGCGCCATTGTCCGGATCACCCAGGTAGTTGACGGTCAACCACATGGGAAAGGTCAGGGCCAGGGCAATACCGGTAAATGCCCAGGCCGCCAGGAATTTCCCCAATACGGTCTGGAACAGCGTGACCGGCAGGGTCATCAGCAACTCGATGCTGCCGGACTTTCTTTCCTCGGCCCAAAGACGCATGGACAGGGCAGGCACCAGGAACAGGTAAAGCCAGGGATGGAAGCTGAAAAAGGGTGCCAGGTCGGCCTGCCCGCGCTCGTAAAAGCTCCCCAGGTAGAAGGTGAAAGAGCCTGACAGCACCAGGAAGATTACGATGAAGACATAGGCCAGGGGCGTCGCAAAATAGCTGCGCAACTCGCGTTTGAGCAAGATCATGACCGGGTTCATAGTGGTCTTCCCCCGGTGATGTCACGAAACACCTCGTCCAGCCTGCCACGTTCCACGTGCAGGGACTCTGGGTTCCAGTCCCTGGCGGCAAGCAACTTCTGCACTGACTCGAGCACCGTCTTTCCGGGTTTCGCCAAGACTTTCAGGGAGGCTGCACCCTCGGCAAGGTGCACGTCGGCTACGTCCTCCATCTCTCCCAGTGCTTGCTTGAGCCTGCACGCTTGCGCATTGTCCCGTAAGTCCACAGACACCGCGTTATGCAGGGGTGAGCGTGCAGCCAGGTTGTCAGGTGTGTCATCCGCCAGCAACTTTCCCTGGGCAATGATCAAGGCGCGCGTGCAGACCGCGTCCACTTCTTCGAGTATGTGGGTGGATATGATGATGATCTTGTCGCTGGACATGTCACGGATCAGTTCCCTGACCTCGTGTTTTTGATTCGGGTCCAGGCCGTCGGTGGGTTCATCCAGTATCAGTACACGGGGGTCGTGTAGCACGGCCTGGGCCAGGCCTACACGACGTTTGAATCCCTTGGACAAGGTTTCGATGTTTTGTTTTAGCACCGAACCCAGGCCCAGGCGTTCAATCACGTAATCCAGTCGTTGCCGACGCTGCGTGCCCTGCAAGCCTCGCACGTCGGCGATGAATGCGAGGAAGCTTGTCGGTGTCATCTCCGCGTAGCTGGGCGCACCCTCGGGCAGGTAACCAATCTGGCGTTTGCACAGCACTGGCTCACTCTCCACCGCGTGTCCATACACTCGAATACTGCCCTCGCTGGGGGCGATAAAACCGGTGATCATCTTCATGGTGGTGGATTTTCCGGCGCCGTTTGGACCCAGGAATCCCAGCACCTCACCGGGCCCTACGGAAAAACTCAGTTGGTCTACCGCAACCAGCTCACCGAAGTGTTTTGAAACAGATTGTGCCTCAATCATGTAGTCGAATCTCGATGCCGGATTTTGCCCGGCCCAGGTGTAGGATTACGGTCCAATCGGCACGAATTTTTCATCGACTGGCAGGAAAATTCAACTGTATGCACATAAGCGGGAGTATTAGCTGTTCCCGCTACCGAGTATGCTGGACGCATAGTCAGGTCCACCTTCGGCGAGTCGCAATATGAATTCAAAGTATCTTCACCTGTTGTTGTTGAGTCTGGTTGTGCTGGCCATGGCCGTTTCCGCTTATCAACCCTTTGACCGGGCTACCTGGTATCTCGAAGTAGCTCCGGTGCTTATTGCCATTCCCGTGCTCTGGTACACCTATGCGCGCTTTCCGCTGACGAATTTGCTGTACATACTTATCGCCATACATGCGCTGATCCTGATAGTCGGTGGCCATTACACCTATGCCCGTGTGCCGCTGGGTTTTTGGGTGCAGGATGCGCTGGACCTGGCGCGCAACCATTATGACCGCCTCGGGCACGTGGCACAGGGTTTTATTCCGGCCATGGTGGCCAGGGAGTTATTGCTGCGCCTCACGCCCCTGAAGCGTGGCGGCTGGCTGTTTCTGCTGGTCACCTGCGTGGCCCTGGCTATTTCGGCCTTTTACGAACTCATCGAATGGTGGGTCGCGTTGTATATGGGCGGGGAAGCGGATGAGTTCCTGGCCACCCAGGGCGATATCTGGGATACCCAGTGGGATATGTTCCTGGCCCTGTGCGGCGCCTTGCTGGCCCAATTGAGTCTTGCCAGGGTGCAGGACCGGCAAATGGCTGCCCTTGCGAAGAGCTGAATCAGACCGGCGATGCCTTTTCCTGCAGCGCCAGGCTGGCAATGTTGCGGGTCATGCCCCTGAAGAGAATTCCATGCAGTGGGAGCAGCAGGTACCAGTACAGCAGACCCGGTAGTCCTGCAGGGTGGAAATAGGCACTGGCGGTCACTCGGCGATTGTCCCCCAGGTCCTCGATTTCGAACTCCAGTACACCGGCGCCCGGCGCCTTCATTTCCATTTGCAGGGTCAGGCGCCGTGGTGGTTCGACCCCGATAACACGCCAGGCATCCACCAGGTCCCCCACCTGCAAGGTGCCCGGATCCCGCCTTGGACGTCTGAAACTTGGTCCCCCGACTAACCAGTCCAGCGCGCGGCGAATGAACCACAAGCCGGCTGCATAGAAATATCCGTCCTTCCCGCCAATACCGCTGACGACTTTCCAGAGCTGCCCAGAGCTGGCGGGGGTGAGCATCTGGCCCGATGCACACTTGGCGTAAAAGCTGTACTCGCTGTTGAATCCCCGGCAGGCGATGGCGCCTTCCACCCAGCGCGCGACGATTTTGTGTTCCCGATCGGCGGTCAGTGCAGCCCGGGCAGATTCCCGGAAGTCCAGCATTTTTTGGGGAATCAATTCCTCCAGTGTGGCGCCGGTGGCGACAAAGTCATGTTCCATGCCTTCAATCAGCGCGCGTGCGATGTTTACCGGCACCGAGGTCACCAGTCGCAGCCAGTAGGAAGACAGGCGCGGAGTCAGCAGGGGTACCCGCAATATGAACGGATGCCTGCCCACCAGTTCTCCGTAGCGGCTCATCATCTCTTCATAGGTCAGGGTTTCGGGGCCGGGCGCGTCATAGATTCGCCCTGCGGTCTCGGGGAGTGAAGCCACTCCCGCCAGGTAGCCCAGCAAGTTGGGCAGGGCGATAGGCTGCGACCTTGATAACACCCAGCGCGGAGTCACCATCATGGGAAGGTGGTTGACCAGGTCCCTGATCACTTCCCAGGCGGCTGAGCCCGGTCCAATGATCATCCCGGCCCGAATTTCCGTTACCGGGACCGTGCCCTGTCTGAGGAGGTCACCGGTCTGCTTTCTTGACTGTATGTGCTTTGAGGCCGGCTGTTCCGGAACCAGGCCGCCCAGGTAAATGATGCGTTTAAGCCCGCTGCGCGCGGCCGCCGCCGCAAAATTGCTCGCGGCCTGGTTGTCCAGCTCGTCGAAATGCTTGCCGGCGGCCATGGAGTGCACCAGGTAGTAGGCAATATCCATACCCTGCAACGCACTATCCAGTGTTTCGGGGTCGAGTACGTCCGCCTTCGCGTATTCCACACCGCTCCAGTTGCGACCTTCCAGAACCCTGGGGTGTCTTGCTGTAGCACGCACATGGTGCCCCTGTCGCTGCAATTCGGGGACCAGGTGAGTGCCGATATAGCCACTCGCACCAATAACCAGGATGTTCGACATAGTTGCTGAGACCGTCAGTTAAAATTTGCCTTAATCTGAAAGCATATCAGGGCAACTGCCCGGGGCACGTGCTATTTTTGACCAGGAGTCCGGGCGTTGACCCGCCCGGTGGGGCTTTATTTCAAAGAGGTGTACATGCATCCAGATTTCTGGCACCAGCGCTGGGCCGAGAACCAGATTGGCTTTCACGAGACCGAGGTCAACCTCTACTTGCAGAAATTCTGGGCTGATTTTGGCGGGTCGAAACCCGGTCGTGTCTTGGTGCCCATGTGCGGCAAGAGCCTGGATATGCGCTGGCTGGCGGAATCGGGCTGGTCCGTACTGGGCGTGGAGCTTAGTCAGCTGGCGGTAGAAAATTTCTTTCACGAGTGGGGTCAACAGGCCCGCGAGCAGCCGGCAGCAGAATTTCGTTGCTACAGCGCCGGGAAGGTGGAGATTCTATGCGGAGACTTTTTTCACCTTGAACCCCTGCACGTACAGGGAGTAGGCGCGGTATATGACAGGGCTTCGCTGGTTGCGTTGCCTGCCGACCTGCGCGCGGCTTATGCCGCGCAGCTCAGAACCCTACTGCCCCAGGCGCCACAGATGCTGGTGTGTGTGGATTATGACCAGCAGGCCATGCACGGTCCGCCCTTCGCGGTGGCCGAGGAAGAGGTGCGACGCTTGTATGGCCAGGCTTTCCAGATCGAGGTGCTGACCCGCAGCGATGTGCTGGCGACCAGCCCCCGCTTTCGCGAGCGAGGACTCACATACATGGAAGAGACGGTCTATCGCCTACTGCCCT
>JAPHSC010000080.1 GCA_026193125.1 Gammaproteobacteria bacterium | reverse complement strand
TCCCGGTAGCAGGTATTAAACACATGAAAATCGCGGCCGGCCGCGCCCATGATCACAACTTTATGACTCACGCTATTCGCTCCCAGGGGGTGATTCTTGAAAGGACGCAGGGCTACCCCCGTACAAGGACAACAAGCCGCTGGCGTCGCAACAATTATTTGGGGCAAGCGTAACCAAGCGGCAACCCTTCCGGGACCCCGGATTGTGCCTATTTGCCGTCGTACTTCGAAACAGACTGCCAGTTGCCCCCGGGGCTAACCGCCTGTCCTGATTGAAGGGCGCCGTCTATTCCTCGTGCTTCACCAGTGCAATCAAGATTTCCGTGGTCATGTCCGTGGACAACCCATGCCATTCGGGCAAAGCGGGATTCTGGGTGATGCTTACCTGGTAACCACTCATCACAACGGGCATTGGGGCGTCGGCCGGACCTGGGTGCAGTATCCACCCGCCATATTCTTCGTACACTGACCAGTCGGGAAATTGTGCCCGATACCATTCCCTTACCTTTTCCACGCTATCGCTGCTGGCCAGTCGCATACCCATGGAGGGATCCCCGGTGCAATACACCGCGTCGGGATAGATGGGGAAATTCACCGCATCGATAATTTTCTGGGCGGCAGCCGGAATGTCGTTGCCGGACCATCCCACGATACTCCAGAGCATTAATGCTGTGAGTAAGACAGAACGCCAGATCTTCATTACGTGCCCCCTTCATTAGCAACGGCCATGGCATCTTTTTAGTACAGACTGCCCGACCCCGCAGCAAGTAATTACCGAGACACTGCGCAAGAGCGCACAAGCCTTGACCGTTGCTTGCGCGTTATTCAGTTCGCGCGTCGGTCTGCTGGCCCGAGGATTCGCTCTGGCACACCGCAGCCGTAAAGACCACGTCGGTGGAACTGTTCAGGGCAGTCTCGGCCGAGTCCTGGAGCACGCTGATGACAAAGCCGACTGCCACTACTTGCATGGCCACGTCGTTCGGGATGCCAAACAGGCTGCAGCTCAGCGGGATCAGCAGCAGGGAACCGCCGGCCACACCTGAAGCACCACAGGCCGACAGTGCCGCCACCACCGACAACAGCAAGGCGGTCGGGAAGTCCACGATGATGCCCAGGGTATGGGCGGCGGCCAGCGTCAATACGGTGATGGTAATGGCTGCGCCACCCATGTTGATGGTGGCTCCCAGCGGAATGGATACTGCATAGGTGTTACGGTCCAGACCCAGCTTTTCGCACAGGGCCATGTTCACCGGAATGTTGGCGGCGGAACTGCGTGTAAAAAAGGCGGTGACGCCGCTCTCACGCAGACTGGTGAACACGATGGGATAGGGGTTGCGCCGAGTGCGTAGCCATACGATCAGGGGATTTACCAGCAGCGCCACCGCCAGCATGCATCCAATCAGTACCACCAGGATGTGCGCATAACCTTCCAGGGCCGAAAAACCGAAAGTCGCCAGGTTGCCCGCCACCAGGCCGAAGATACCCAGCGGCGCAAAACGGATGACCACACGGACGATGCCGGTCACGGCTCCGGCCACATCAGCCAGCAGGGTCCGGCTGGATTCGCTCGCGTGGCGCATGCCCAGTCCCAGGGCAATACCCCAGGCCAGGATGCCGATGAAGTTGCCGTTGGCAATCGCGCTGACCGGATTGTCGACAATTTTGAACAGAAGGTTTTCCAATACCTGGGTGATGCCCTGGGGGGCCGACATTTCAATGTCGCTGACCGCCAGTACCAGGTCGGTGGGGAACAGCCCGCTGACCACTACCGCCAGCAAGGCGGCGCTGAAAGTGGCGGCCAGGTACAGCCCGACGATGGGTCTGAGCCGGGCGCCGTTGCCGATTTCCTGGTTGGCGAGTGCTGATGCCACCAATACCAGCACCAGGATCGGGGCGACGGCTTTCAGGGCTTGCACGAACAGGTGACCCAGGACCATGGCTGCCGCCGCAGCGGCCGGCCAAAGTTGCGCCAGCGCGACTCCGGCCACGATGCCCACGGCAATCTGTTTGACCAGGTTGCCGCTGAGGAGCTTCTTGAGCATTGAATTTTTCGGCATCTTTTTTACCAGGAGTAATTCTGGAGCCGGCCCTGGAGCCTGCCCCGGACCGTGTCAGGAAGTGCCGATTCTGAAGCAAGACGCGGTCAAGGGGTAGGGCGGTTCACCGTGGCTGGCCGCACTGCCCAGGTGGTCTAGGAAGGCCCCCGACCAGCGGGCTGGCCGTACCGCTTGCGCGAGGAGTGGCTGGTCCAGGCCAAATTTCCGGCGGGATCGAGGCAAATTCACGCCCGATCGGCGTTTCTTGTTGCCTGAATACCTGATGTTCCCAAGGCCCTATGGTGAGGAGTTTTGCTCCTGATTTTGGGTTTGAGCAGAAGGATTTTCTTTTGCCGTGGCAGGATTTTTATGTAGCTGAGTAATTTTGGGGTAACTGGTCATATATGTCTCATTTTAAAGGTACTTTACCCTCTTCATTTCATGAATTACGCTCGAGTGCGACTCCCCAAGCCTCGTTATGTCTAAAGAGAGGAAAACAATGAACCAATACTTCCAGCCGATGACACTCGATACGGCTGCTAAATTGCCCGGATCACTGCCAGGGCGCAAGAGCTGGCTCAGGGCTGGTTCTACTTGTGCTGTCCTTTCGGCTCTCGCCCTGGGCGTGACGACGGCGATGGCTGCGGATGAGGCCGAACCTGATCCTTACTACGCTATCGGCGAATTGATCGTCACCGGCACTCGGCCGCGCGTCGTGGACGAGGTCAATACGGTCACCGAGATCACTGCGGCAGATATTCAGCGCGCGGGCGCCCAGACCCTGGACCAGGCAATCAGCCTGGCCTCCGGACTGTACATACGCGACGCCGCCGACGGCGTGCCCCGGATTGACGTGCGAGGCATGCGCACCCGCAATATTCTGTTTCTTCTCAATGGCGTGCCGATTAACTCGACTTTTGATGGGCAGCTTGATCCGGCATCCATACCGGTGGAGGGCATTGCACGTATCAAGTTTACCCGTGGCGCCAACTCGGTGCTTTATGGCCCCGGTGGCAATGCCGGTGTGATCGACATTATTACTATGGATGCCGCAGACGAGCCCTCGGGCAGCCTGTTGGCCGAGCAGGCTTTCGATGATGCCTGGCAGTTGCGAGGTCGCGTGGCGGCCAAGTCGAATAAATTGTCCTGGTTTTTGTCGGGCTCGGCCCAGGAGCAGAAGTATTGGGAGCTGTCGGATGACTTCGAACCGACCGCGCTGCAGCCGGCCGGTGAACGCATCAACAGCGATCGCAAGGACCAGGCGGCCTTTTCAAGTCTCAGCTACGACCTTTCCGCCGACACCAGCGTGGGACTGAGCGTGGGGTACAACGCAGGCGAATATGGCAAACCCCCTATCACCATTGATCGCAATGACTCCATCTATGCCAACCGGGCGCGCTACGAACGGGCTGAATACGATGGCTGGACCAGCCAGTTGGCGGGCCGACACGCCTTTGATGAAGTCCTGAGTATTCGCCCGGCCGTGTTTTACAACCAGCGAAACGAGCTGACCAATGGCTATGACGATGCCAGCTATTCGACCCAGGCAGCCGCCGGCGCATTTTTGGAGGACGCCACCACGACCATCGGCGGTGCGAGCCTGCAAGTCGCATTTGATACCGACGAATATGGCCTGACGACATTCTCTGTTAACGGTCGCAAGGAAGACTGGCTGGCCACCGGTTTCACCATGACCGCATCCGGCGGTGGCGGCGGTGGTGGCGGCGGCGGTGGTGGTGGTGGTGCCACTGCCGTGCCGACTCCCCTGGATGAGGACCGCAGCGTGAAGTTGTATTCCATGGCCGCGGAATGGGAGAAACCCTGGAGCGCCAATTTCTCGAGTGTGGCGGGCGCCAGCTGGAACCAGCAGCAGCGGATAGATTCG
>JAPHSC010000022.1 GCA_026193125.1 Gammaproteobacteria bacterium | reverse complement strand
GCGGCGTGCACTCACTTCGTTTGGGCGTCTGTTAACCCGCTTCGGCGGTCTCGGATCGAACCTGTGACCCCTGCCTTCGGAGGGCGGATATGCTAGGCTGCGGCCATCACAGGAGGAGAGTTCCCGGTGCAAATCAGCCTGGTTGTTGCGATGGCGGAAAACGGTGTTATCGGCCGCGATAATGCCTTGCCCTGGCACCTGCCTGCGGATCTGCGTCACTTCAAGGCCCTGACCCTGGGCAAGCCGGTCATAATGGGCCGCAAGACGCATGAGTCCATCGGTCGCCCCCTGCCTGGCAGGCAGAATATCGTGTTGACCCGGGATACAGCTTTCCAGGCACCTGGCTGCGATGTATGCCCCAGCCTGGAGGATGCCAAGGTGCGCGCCGGCGACGTCGAAGAGATCATGATTATCGGTGGTGCTGCTCTGTACAGAGAGACCCTGGTCCACGCAGACCGGATTTACCTGACCGAGATTCATGCCAGCATTGAGGGCGATACCTGGTTTCCCGAAATCGATTCCGCTACATGGCGGGAGATCACGCGCGAACGGCATGCCGCTGATGAACACAATGCGCTGGCTTACTCCTTCGTGACCCTTGAGCGTCGCCAGGCACACCGGGACTAAGCGCATCGTCCACCCCTGGGCACCGATCTAGCCAGAGCAGGGTACGGCCCAGGATTGCGCCACGCCCTCCGGTTCCAGGCGCACGCCGGTCAGGCTGCGGCCCCAGACGCAGCCGCTGTCCAGACCAATCAATTCGGGACGTAACATCAGTCCCAGCGCCGACCAGTGACCAAAAATTATGCGTAGTCCCTGGTGCGGGCGTGGCAATTCGAACCACGGCTTCAGCTCACCGCCTGCCGCCTCCGGAGGTCCGTTCTGGCTTAGCTCCAGTCGACCGTCGTCGTAGCAAAAGCGCATACGGGTACAGGCATTGATGGTATAGCGCCAGCGCTGGGTTCGGTCCAGTTCCTCGCTCCATTGGTCGGGCTTGTTACCGTACATTTTCTTCAAAACCTTGTTGACCTTGTCGCCTGCCAGGGCTCTTTCGACCTTGCCGGCCTGTTTGAGCGCGCATTGCAGGGTCCAGACCGGCGACAGCCCGGCGTGTACCAGGGTGTAGCCGAGGTCCTCATCGTGATGGATCAGGGGTCGCCGGCGCAGCCAGTCCATGAGTGAATCGCAATCCCTCCCCTTGAGTACTTTCAGAAGATCCTTGGCTGCTTTTTCACGTTCGCGCAGACCGGCTGCGAGGGCCAGCAGATGCAGGTCATGATTGCCCAGGACAGTTATTGCCGAGGAACCCATGGCGGAAACATAGCGCAGCGTACTGAGAGAGTCATGACCGCGGCTGACCAGGTCTCCGGTCAGCCACAAAATGTCGCAGTCATCGCGAAAATTCATGCTGCGTAGCAGCGCCCGGAACTCTCGATAACAGCCCTGTATATCGCCGACCGCAAATACCGCCATGAGGTATCAGTGCACCAGGCCTGGTACTGCAAGCGAGAACGGCGCGATGACCGCATCGAATTTACTGCCGTCATCGGCGACCATTTGATAGCTGCCCTGCATGGTCCCAACCGGGGTCTTGATAATGGTACCGCTGGTGTATTGGAAGGATTGGCCGGGTTTAAGATGGGGTTGCACGCCTACCACGCCGTCCCCACGGACTTCCTGGATCTCCCCATTGCCGTCGGTAATCAGCCAGTGGCGCGTTAGCAGTTTGGCCGGCACGCTGCCGCGATTGGAGATGGTAATGGTGTATGCAAACACGTAGCGCTTTTCATCCGGACTGGACTGCCCGGGTATGAATTCGCTTTCCACTTCTACTTCAATCTGGTGATTGGCCGGCATCACGTTGATCTCCAGTCATGCCCGCCCATACTGATCAAGACAGCCTTACGGCGAGAACATCGCATTTTGCACTGTGCAGCACGGTATCCTCGGTGGTGTTAATCAGTATTGCCAAGCCATGTCTTTCACGGCTTCCCAGTACTATCAGGTCACAGGAATTCTCATCAGCCACGCGCACGATCTCGCCCTTGATACTGCCGGTTTCCACCGACCTTTCGGAAAGAGCAAGCTCATTTCCCACGGCTATCTTCTCCAGATTTCGCTCGGCATTGGCCACCAGGTCCCGCTCAATATCCATGGCGGGCATAAGGGCCTCTCCCATGGGTTCTATGGGCACGTATTCGACCACGTGCAGCAAGCGAATCTCGGCCTTGAATTTGTCGGCAATTTCCCGGGCACGCTGAATCACTTGCCCGCTGTTTTCGGTCAAATCAATGGCAACTAGTATTTTCTTGTACATGAGTGTCTGCTTCCATTTAAACACCGACGACTCATTATAGCCTACGGGATCAGTTCGTCAGAATTAATCAGGCTGGCGAGTTGCGCGAATTGCTCGGGTTCCAGTGTTTCGGCCCTGGCTGCAGGATTCACGCCGGCCAGTTCAATCTGGTCTGAGTCCAGTAATGTTTTTAGGCTGTTACGCAGCGTTTTGCGGCGCTGAGAAAACGCAGTCACGACCAAAAACGCAAACATCTTGTAGTCCTTGATCGGGAAAGGCGGCGAAACATAGGGCACGAGGCGCACGAAGCTTGAATTCACTTTCGGTGGAGGACTGAAGGCCTCACGCCCGATATCAAAAAGTTGTTCCACCGTGGCTGCGGCCTGCAGCATCACAGACAAACGACCGTAGGTTTTGCTGCCCGGCCCTGCAGCCATGCGGTCAACCACTTCCTTTTGCAGCATAAAGTGCATGTCTTGCACGCAGTCCTTCTGCTCCAGGAAGTGGAACAACAGGGGAGTAGAGATGTTGTAGGGCAAGTTGCCCAGCAGGCGTAACTTGCCTTCGGTGCCGGCCGCCTCGCGGAAATCAAATCGCAATGCGTCGGCCTGGAAAATTGTCAGCTCACCCAGCCCCTTGGTTGATGCGATCAGACGCGGAATGACATCGCGGTCCAACTCCACTGCCATCATCGCGCCCGTCCGCCGCAGCAGCGGAAGAGTGATAGCGCCCAAACCTGGTCCGATCTCCAGCAGTCGCTCGCCCGGTTGCGGGTCTATGGCCCGTATTATCTGATCTATGACCTGTTGATCCTGGAGGAAGTGCTGACCGAAGCGCTTGCGCGCGCGGTGTGTGGCGTAAGTCATGCCTGTCCTGCGCTGGCGGAATGGTTCACCATTTCGATGGCAAGGCGCACCGCGGCCTCCATGCTGGCGGCGCTGGCACGCCCCGTTCCGGCCAGCTCCAGGGCAGTGCCATGATCCACTGAGGTGCGAATGACAGGCAGACCGAGGGTGACGTTGACCGCCTCGCCAAAGCCCGCATGCTTGATCACCGGCAGACCCTGGTCGTGGTACATGGCGAGTACGGCATCGGCACGGGCAAGCTGGGCCGGGGTAAACGCGGTGTCGGCGGGTACTGGCCCGATAAGCGCAATCCCGCGGGCACGGAAGGCATCCAGCACAGGCGTGATGATGTTTATTTCTTCCAGCCCCAGGTGTCCGGATTCTCCTGCGTGGGGGTTAAGACCGCAGACCATCAATCGCGGATTGCTCAGGCCAAAGCGGGCCTGCAGATCGCGCAGCAATACCTCCAGCACCTGCTCCAGCAGCGTTGCCGTAATCGCGTCCGCTACCTCGCGCAGCGGCAGGTGCGTGGTGGCCAGGGCTACTTTCATTTTTCCACTGGTCAACAACATAACCGGCATGGATGCGCCGGTTCTTTGCGCCAGGTATTCAGTGTGCCCGGTGAAAGCGATTCCGGCATCGTTGATCACGCTTTTTTGTAGCGGCGCAGTCACCATGGCATCAGCGAGGCCCGAGGTGCATGCATCGCAGGCCAGATCCAGCAGTTGCAATACGTGACTGGCATTGCCGACATTGAGCCTGCCGGCAACTACCGCAGAGGCCAGCGGCCGGTGCAGCACCTGCAGACTGCCGGGTTCATGCTCGGACACGTCTTCCAGGGCAGTTTCTCTCAGCGATAACTTTATTCCCAGCATCTGTGCCCGCTGGTGCAATAGTTCAATATCGCTGGCTACCGCCAGCCGCGCAGGCCAGGATTGGTTGGCCAATGCGAGGCACAGGTCTGGCCCAATGCCAGCCGGTTCGCCGGCGGTAAGGATCAAGCAGGGCAACTTTTCCATTGACTGGTCGGCACTCCGGCCTTACAGCCGAATCTCCACAAAGGCTTCATCCCGCAAGCGACGCAGCCATACCTCGGTTTGCTCAACCACCTTGCGTTGACGCAGAGCCATGATAGCCTCGTTGCGGCGATTGTCTGCGGTGCTGTCATACTTGCGTTTGCCCAGCAACTGCAGGATGTGCCAGCCGAACTGGGTCTGAAAAGGCTGGCTGATTTCGTTATCCTGCAGGGTATCCGCCACCGCCTCGAATTCGGGCACGAAGCGACCGCGTGTGGCCCAGCCCAGGTCACCGCCCTCGGCGGCCGAACCCGGATCGTCCGAAGTGACCTCGGCGAGAGTCGCGAAATCCTCACCCTGGTCAACGATGCGCTTGCGAATATCCTCGAGCTTCTGACGAGCCGCGGCATTATCCAGGATCTCATTGGTCCGAATAAGAATATGACGGGCATGAATCTGGTCAACAATCACCGGGTCCACACCCCGCAGGCTGATCAGCCTGATGATGTGAAAACCACTGCCACTGCGTACAGGCTCCGATACCTGGCCCTTGCCCAGCGTGGGGATAATGTCGGCAAAAAGAGTAGGAACTTCACCGGACTTCAGCCAACCCAGGTAACCGCCTTCCAGCGCATCCCTGGCATCCGATGAGGCCACCGCGGTCTGCCCGAAGTCGGCACCCTGCATCAACTTGCTATAGATTTCCCGTGCCCGGGTTTCGCCCACCTGGATTTGTTCAGGCGTGGCGCTGGCCGGCAGGCTGACCAGGATATGGGCCACCTCGTATTCGGCATTCGCATCCAGCCGTTGACTTTGTTTCGCCAGGTACTGTTCCAGTTCCCGTGGCGTGATATTTATGCGTGCCTCGACATCGCGTTGCCGCAACTGGGACATGATCATTTCGCGACGCATCTCTTCGCGATAGGTCGGGTAGTCTATGCCCTCTTTGGCCAGGACCTGGGGCAGTTCGTCGAAAGGGATTTCGTGGCGCGCGGCTACGTTTGCCAGGGCGCCATTGAGTTGTTCGTCGGACACGCGAATATCCAGGCTCTTGGCGCGTTGCATCTGTATCTCGGTCAGTATCAGCCGATCGAGCACTTGCTGCTGGAAGATGTTGGCAGGGGGTAATTCGACTTTCTGCTCGGCCAGCCGGGCTGCAATCATCTGCATTTGCTCATCCAGTTCGCTTTGCAGCACCACACCCTCATCTACCTGCGCGACGACACGGTCCAGCAGTTGACCCGAGGTACTCAACTCGCGAGTCTGGGCCAGGACGGTTGTAGGGCCAAGCACCGCAGCGGCAAGCAGCAGCGCGGCCAATGTGTTTCTGATAAAGATCATGTTCAACAATATTTCCTAATCGTATCCAAGAATGCTTTGGGAAAGTGTACGTTCCGCTTGCGAGCCCAGGCTGCTCAATCCCTTGAAATTGAACTGCAGCATGATGGAATTGTCTTGCTCGCCTGCGCGCGTGGCAATGTATGTGCGCGAAACCAGGCGGATAGCCCAACAGCAGCTTTCATATTCCACACCAACAAGGCTATCCAGTGTTCGGTTATCCATGAGGGAGTAATTCCAGCGCCCCACGGCGTTCCATTGCTCCCCTATAGGCCAGGAGAATGACACGTCTGTTTGTTCCAGGGTATCGCGTTGCATGCGGTAAGCCAGGTTCAAAACCCTCCGGTCACTCGGATTGTACTGAATTCTCGCAACATTTTTCTGGGCTACGCGATCTGCGGGCTGCCATTGGGTTTCCAGACCGAGATTCCAGCGGTTAAAAAGGCCGTATTCCAGCTTGGCGAAAAGATCCGAGCTATCAGTTGAACCCGGCAAGGTCCCCGGCAAGGTAACTTTTTGATCTGCAAAGTAGTATTGCCCGCCAATGGTGGCGGCAAGATACTGGCGGCCAGTATCCGGGTCAAGCAGCCTGGTAGTCAGTCCCGCGGTCACCTGGTTGGTGTCGCCAACCCGGTCCGGGCCGGCGAAGCGGTCACGCTGGAACAACTGCACCAGGTTTGTGTCAGGTATTCCGGTATCGAAGATGGGTAAATCGTCCTGGTTTCGGTAGGGTATGTAAACATATTGCAGACGCGGCTCCAGGGTGGAAATCAGGTTGCGCCTTCCACCAACGAGCCGATCAAGTACCAGCCCGCTGTCGACACTGAAGATGGGTGTATCACGTGCCGGGTTGCGGTCTGCTCCGGGCTCGACATTTTCCAGCGCATAACCCGTGAATTCCCACTCAATGCTTGGTGTCAGGTACATACTTGATGTGCCGAGGGGGAGACTGACCTGCGGCGCCACGTTCAGACGTGTGCCGGTAACGCCGACATCACGCTGGAAGCGCACAAGCTCCGAGCCGAGTTCCAGAGTCATACCCATGAGCGCATCGGGCCAGTAACCATGGGCCACAAGCTGCGGCGCCCGAGTATAAGGCTGCTGCTCTTCAGTAATGCTCTCGTCCAGGGTCTGATAATTTTGCACCCTGCCCAGAAATGACCAGTTCAGGCCGTGATACTCGAGCCGAAGACTGCGTGCCAACTGGGTTTGACTGGTCAGACTGGTGCTACCGCCAAAATCCTCAAAGTAGCCGCTATCGGAGACATCTGTCGCATCCAGTGTGGCCCACCAGCCTTGTTCCCAGCGCGTCTGATGGAAAACCCTGGAAAGTATCCTGTTATCTCCACTTACCTTGTCATCAGGCAGGTAGTCAAAATCCAACTTGCCCTGGTTGATTTCGGAAATGTAGCGAAATTCATTTTGTAGCAGGACACCGCGTCTGCTCATCCAGTTAGGTGAAAAGGTGAAGTCGTAATTGGGCGCCAGATTGAGGTAAAAAGGCACTTCGATTTCAGTTCCGGTGCGGGAGGACGTGCCTACCTTGGGGATCAGGATTCCCGACTTGCGCGCATCACTCAGCGGAAAGGAAAAGTATGGGGAGTAGAGAATGGGTACTCCCTTGAACCGAAATTTGGCACCCCGCGCTACGCCAGTGCCTTGCTCGCGGTCGAGGCTAATACGGTCGGCAACCAACAGCCAGTCATCGTTGCCAACCGGGCAGGTGGTGAACGCCACTGCCTCAAGTTGAATCACTCCTTGTTCAGGCGCATCCAGGTGTCCGGCGGAGCCCCGGCCAACCCCCGGCATAATGAACTCGGATTCGGAGAACTGGACCCTGCGTTCACTATTCAGGACGTTGGCGTCCTTACCCGTCAACATCAGGGTCGGGCTGAGAAGTCGTACATTGCCGCTCAGGGCAAAGCTCAGGTCCTCGGTGTTAAAGAGCGCTTCGTCGGCCAATAATGCCTGTTCATTGTGACGCACACGTACATTGCCACTGACCTTGCCCTCACCCGTCCGTTGTATCTCGGCGTAATCGGCGGTGATTTCTAACGCGTCTTGCGGTAATGTCGGCCAGAATTCACTTTCCCGCAGCACAGGGTCATCCTCCTGCGGGCCCACCTCGCAAACATCCCCGTCGGCCAGCGCCAGCGCGGGACAGAGCAAGAGGACTAGGAGGATCTGCTGGCGTATGGTTTTCATCAATGCTCGCTACAATGGCACGGATTCCCAGTGCCCTCAAACCTGCTGAATGTCTCATCTATTGCCGACTTCCGACTCCCGGGTAGCGCTTTTGCGGAAGTGGTTGCAGGCAGAACTGGGTCCGGGGGATTTTACACTGGAAAAGGCCAGTGAAGACGCTAGCTTCAGGCGATATTTCCGAATTAGCGGCCAGGGGCGGACCTGGATTGCCATGGATGCGCCTCCGGACAAGGAGGATTCCGAGCCTTTTTTGAGAGTTGCAACGATGCTACGCAAGGCTTCAGTGCACGCTCCGGACTGTTATGCCCAGGACCTGGAGCGGGGATTTCTGCTGCTCGAGGACCTGGGGACCCTGACCTACCTGGACGAATTGCGGCGAGACCCCGGGTTGGCCGATACCCTCTACCGTGACGCCCTGTACAGCCTCGCCCTGATGCAATCCAACCTGGTTGTCGAGGCTCAGACCCTGCCGCCCTATGACCAGGAACTGTTGGATCGGGAAATGGCCCTGTTCACCGACTGGTTGCTGGAGCGCCACCTGGGCCTGGGACCGGAATCCGGTATTTGGCGGGCGGCAACAGAGGCTTTTGCCTGGATACGCGAGCAAGTGTTGACCCAGCCCCGCGTTTTTGTTCATCGTGACTACCATTCGCGCAACCTGATGCGTTGTGATGCGCATAATCCAGGTGTGCTCGATTTTCAGGACTCCGTGTGCGGCCCGGTTACCTACGACCTGGTGTCTCTGCTGCGTGATTGCTATATCAGCTGGCCGGAGCAACGAGTGCGGGCATGGGCGCTTGAGTTCCGTGACAGGGTGGGAAAACTGGGTCTGCAGGTGGGGAGCAGCGAAGAGCAGTTCCTGTCCTGGTTCGACCTGATGGGTCTGCAGAGACACCTGAAAGCCAGCGGCATATTCGCCCGGCTTTGGTACCGCGATGGAAAGCCGGTTTATATGGCGGATATACCGCGTACGCTGTCTTATATACGAGTAATTGCGCCCCGTTTTAGACCCTTAAGGAAGTTTGCAAAGTTGCTGGAGTCAGATGTTTTGTCTCTGGGTGACGAGCAAATTTCGAGGACCGGCCATTGAAGGCCATGGTCCTGGCGGCCGGGAGAGGCGAACGCATGCGTCCGCTCACCGATATGCGCCCAAAACCACTCTTGCGCGTAGCCGGCAGTTGCTTGATCGAGTACCACCTGCGTGGACTTGCCCTGGCCGGGGTGCGCGAGGTCGTGATTAACCTGTCCTGGCTGGGAGAGCAGATTAGCGACTTCCTGGGAGACGGTTCGGCCTTTGGTCTTTCGCTGCAATATTCACAGGAGCCCCATCCGGCACTGGAGACCGGAGGCGGAGTTTTTCATGCCCTGCCTTTGCTGGGTGAACAGCCTTTCCTGCTGGTAAACGCGGATATTTATTGCCCCTTCGATTTTTCCAGTCTTGCCCTCGAAGGTGACGATCTGGCACGACTGGTCCTGGTGCCCAACCCCGCACACAATGTCGCTGGCGACTTCGTACTTGAGCAGGGTCGGGTCAGGGCCGATGGTGGTGAAAAACTGACTTTCTCCGGCATCAGCCTCCTGCATCCGGACTTGTTTGCCGCGTGCACGCATGGAGCTTTTCCGCTCGCTCCATTACTCAGGGCGGCGATGTCAACTGAGCGCGTGTCGGGAATCCTGTATACGGGGACCTGGTCTGACGTGGGTACAGTCGAGCGGCTTGCGCGCCTGGAGTCGCAGCTCAGACAGGGCTAAAAACCGGTGCGGACACGGTGTCGAAGCCCAGGTGATGCAGCAGACGAGGCGCGAGTTCCCTGGCTACTGATGCAGCGTCTGAGGGTCCCCCGAGTTCGCTAAGCTGGGTGATTTTCAGGTCCTGGTAACCGCAGGGATTGATGCGGGAAAACGGCTCCAAATCCATATCCAGGTTAAATGCCAGGCCATGATAGCTGCAGCCGCGGCGCACACGCAGACCGATGCTGGCCAGCTTCGCGCCGTTCACATAGACGCCGGGGGCATCTGCCCGGGGGTAGGCCGGGATGCCGTACTCTGCGGCAAGTTCGCACACCGACCGTTCCAGCGCCGTGACCATGTCCCGGACTCCCAGGCCGGCGCGACGCAGGTCTATTAGCGGATAGACAACCAATTGTCCGGGCCCATGGTAAGTGACCTGCCCACCGCGATCGATGGGTATCACCGGAATGTCGCCGGGTGCCAGCAGGTGTTCCGTGCTGGCGTTCATGCCGAGAGTGAATACCGGCGGGTGCTGCAAAAACCAGATTTCGTCCGCTGTGTTTTCATCTCTGACATCGGTGATCGCCTGCATGCGTCTCCAGGTGGGCTCGTAGTCGACAAGCCCAAGGTATTTGAGGGTAGGAACGTGCACGGGCAAGGGAGTCTCTGATTTAACCTGGACGAATTAGATTGCTGGCGAATAGATACATATGCAAGGCGTTAATCGTTTGTATGTGAGCATGCTCGCGAAGATTGGCAGTATGGAAGCTGGATTGTCTGGTCACAGAATACACGTTCATGACCAGATCGCAGCCTCCCTATAGGGCCATCAACACATGTTCGCAGACGGTCAGGGATTGGTAGATGCTGTCAAGTTGCTGCTTGCTTTGCGCAGTAATGGTGTAGGTCAAAGCCAGGTATTGACCAGCACCGCTGACACGCTCCGAAATTTGCGGGTCGTCGACGCTACCGGCATGGGTTTGCACGATTTCCAGGGTGGCCGCGCGGAACTCCAAAGTGTCCTTGCCGAATACCTTGATCGGGAACGGGCATGGAAATTCAATCAGGGATTCCTCAGCCACTGATTTGCTCCGCCTTGTACCGTTGGAACGCAGAGTCTATTACACGCCAGAGCGGCCCCGGATGCCCGTCGCCGACGGGGGCTTGGTCCAGGCGGGTTACCGGAAGTAGTTCCCGGGTGGAACTGGCCAACCAGATCTCATCGGCCAAGCCTAAATCTTCCACTGTAATCTGTGCCAGGTTGACCGGTGTATTGTTCGCCTCGCACAGTTCCGCTACCAGGTCACGAGTGGTTCCAGGCAGGATGCCGCAAGAGTAGGGTGGAGCGTAGACTTTGCCGTCCCGGACTACGAAAACACTGCTGGTGGAACCTTCGGTCAATATGCCGTTCCTGTGCAGCAAGCACTCCTGGGCATCCAGTGCATTGGCTTCCGAATACAGCAGGATATTCGCCAGCAGCGAGGTGCTCTTGATGTCGCAGCGACCCCAGCGCGTGTCCTCACGGGTTACCACGCGTAAACCCCGGCTTAGCGCCTCCGGGCTGCGATTCGTCATGGGCGTGGCCATGGCGAAAACGGTGGGCACAAGATCGTTGTTGATAATATGATTGCGTCCATTATCGGCGCCGCGACTGATCTGCGCG
>JAPHSC010000345.1 GCA_026193125.1 Gammaproteobacteria bacterium | reverse complement strand
CAGGCGGTTTCGGGGGCGGGTCAAACAAGAGCTGGGCATACTCGGCTTTGACGACCCACGCGACGTTTCGCGGCAGGGATGCGCTGGCATGATAAAAAGCCTCAACTGCCTCGGTGGCCGCCACAACACCAAGCACTTCCCCGCTTTCATTGACCACCGGCCCACCATAGTTGCCAGCCTGCATAGGAATTGACACTTGCATATATGTAGGTTCGTCCAGGGGGCCAGAAGTGGTACTAATCAAGCCCTGGCTGAACTCCGGCTCGGCACCCATACCAGAAGTGCCCGGGTAACCAATCGTAAACACTACATCACCAGTCTCGGCGGTTCTCGGTTTTGCCAGGGGCAGGTAATGTCTACCGGACACCGGTACTTTCAGCACCGCGAGGTCGTTGGAGACCGACGCTTGCAAGACTGCTGCTGGATACTGCGATCCGTCCACGAAACGAACGGTTATGCCGTCCATGCCCTGTATTACACGCTGGCTGGTGACTACTATCCCGTCGGGAGAGGCCAAAAAGCAGGTGCCGGATTTCATCCTGGGGGCAGATGAGGACGTGCTGGAATAGGCGTCGCCTGCGGCTTTCGGATAGCTTCTGCTTAACTGCACATTTAAGGGTGAGCCATACAAAATAACCGGTGGTGAGGTTTCAATCAGATTGGGATTAGTCAGAATAAAGGTCGTCTTATTCTCAAGCTGATCGCTGCCGAAATAAATGCCCGTCAGAACCTTCTGGAATTCGGTTTCGTTAAGCAGAATCTTGATTTGTCCGGCGCGCCATCCTGGCATCAGTGACTTGATCAGAATCCCAACGTACTTGTACTCGTCGCGTATGCCCGTATTGTTCCTGGTAATCACCACTTGATAGGAGCCGTCGGCCCAGTTCCAGATTCCTTCAACCGGATCCAGTTCCCGACCCGCAAGGTACATTTCTATCGCCGATTCCTCGGTCAATTGTGTTGGTGCCCCCATCGGGGCGGTCACCTGGGGGGCAGGCGTTATCGGCGCGCAGGCCGTGACTAGCAGGAGCATTGGAATCCAAATGAGACGAAAGATCATTAGCAGTACCCACTTGTTATGGAGGCTTTAAGACTAAAGAAATCAGATTCCGTTGTCTTCTGAAAAATAGCAACGACTATTCGCGAGAGTCGATGCCGATAAATTTTCTGGCACGGTGACAACTTGAATGAGCGTTCTGGTGTCTGCAAAGTTTCGCGGATTGGTCTCACCAGATGAATTGGCTCCGCAACGAGAAAAGGCCGGCTCTCTGGGAATTTGGATGTATAACTCACTGCAGTATACCCATATCGGGCGAGAGCTTGTCCCCAGCGATGCACACTGCCCGAAAATGCGCGGCTACTTGAGAGCACAGAAGGGTTTGGTGCGAAGAAGTGTCACCCGACTAACGTTACCCCATCTGCCGGGCCTCCAGCTCCAAAAGAGCGACATGGTGGATACTCAGGCTGAACCGCTAACCCCCTCGCTATACCCGGACTCCCTTGAGTCGTTGCGCATTGCCTTTGCTCCCCGGTCGGATCATCGAGAGGCTCCCGCCTGCAGTACGACACCGCGTCCCCGTACATCAAGCACCTGCGTGAATAAAAAAGCCGACCGTTTGCGCCTTTCCCCATTGAATCGCTACTAATCACGGCGAAATCATTGCAGAATCGGTGGGCAAGTTGCGAACACTTCGATCCGGGATATTGACAGCCCATGTTACGAGAACTTGATGAAGCCGCGAGAGCCCTGATTGCGCCGCGGGTAGTGCTGTTCGACTGGCACGCAACCCTGGTCGACACGCTGGATGCCATGTACCAGGCGGTAGACGATGTCCTGCCGAGGATTCCCGAACTGGGGCTAATGAGTTCCCTGGTGACGGAGGAGCAATGCAAAACTCCGGAAGACGCCCGCCTGGTCGATTATGTGCGTGACAACCTGCGACTGCACCCAAAGATCAAGGCGGCGCGCAGAATTTCTCGCACCGATATATTCGAAGTGCTGTTTGGTAATAATGAAAAAGCCAAGCACATTGCCCACGGGGCCTTCAACCGGGCTTACAGAAATCACTATGGCGAGGTCCAGCCTTTTGAGGGCGGCGAGCTCGAACTATTGATTGAAATGCGTAGTCTGAATGTCAAGCTGGGAATTTTGACTAATCGCGATCGCGAGTTTTTCGAGCATGAATTTGCAGTCGTCGAAGACGGCGCATGGTTGGGGTTGTTCGATACAACGGTATGCGGTTGTGACACGGCTAGCCGCAAACCCAGTCCTGTTCCGGTATTGAAGGCACTTTCCAATCTTGGCATGAAACCCGGAGCGGATTGCTGGTACGTAGGGGACAGTACGACGGATGTTGTTGCGGCCAAGCGCGCGGGAAT
>JAPHSC010000301.1 GCA_026193125.1 Gammaproteobacteria bacterium | reverse complement strand
GCCACCCGCCAACCGATTGAACGCATGAGTCTGCCTACCCGCGAAGATGTCGTGGACAGGCGCAGCTCACAGTTCGGCCAAAGCATCACCGACGCCATGGAAAGCCAGGACCTGGGATTTTTCAAGGAAGTTATCGCCAAGTTCCAGCAAGAGCATGAAACCGCCGACGAGGATCTTATGGCGGCCCTGACCTACCTGGCGCAAAAGGACAGGCCCCTCATGCCGCCCTCAACAGGGGAGTTCCAGGAGCGCGAGTCCTGGAAACCCGAGAGCGGGAGATCCGAGCAAGGCCGCGATCGACCCCAGCGCAGCGAGCGCCCGGCTCGAAGTGAGCGTCCGGCGCGCAGCGACGCGGCCGAGCGCAGACCCCGAGGTGATGCCCCTGCCGCCGAAGGCGTTACACGCTACCGGGTTGCGGTGGGCCACGAACACGGTGTCGAACCCAGGAACATCGTGGGCGCCATCGCCAACGAGGCCGGATTGGATGCCGAGCACATCGGACGCATAAAGATTTACGACAGCTTCAGTACCGTGGACCTGCCCGAGGGCATGCCCAGGGCTATCTTCGAGCAGTTGAAAAAGGCCTGGGTGCTGGGTCAGCAACTGAATATCTCGGCCTACAGTGATTCAGGAGACGCTCCCGAACCTATCGAGCGTCCGCGGAAGCCGGAAGACCGGGAAGAACGACCGGCACGGCCTGAGTTTCGCGGCAAGACAGCTGGTGCACGTGGTGCCGAGCGCAAACCCCACAGCAAGCCATCGGAAGATCGGGGCGCCGAGCGCAAGCCGCGCAGCAAGTCCGAGTTCCGTCCGGGCAATCCTTTTGGTGACAAGCCAAAGACCGGTTACGGTGACAAGCCGAAGACCGGTTACGGTGACAAGCCGGGAACGTCGGCCGAGCGACCAGGAAGAGCCTCGGATGACCGACCCAGGTCGGCTCCCGGTGACAAACCCCGCAGCCCGGGCGGGAAGTTCAAGGGTAAGGCCGCTGGCAAACCCGACGCCAGGGGCAAGCCCGCCTCAAAGACCAAGGCGAAGCCCAAGGTGAAGTACGTGGGCAAACCGGCCAATAAATTTGGCGGCAAAAACAGCAAGCCACCGGCCCGCAAGGTATTGACCACCAAGAAGACCTAGCGAGCCCGCTACCAACTGATCGAAAGCCCGGTCTTGTGCCGGGCTTTTTTATGTCTGCCATCCGCGTGGCTGATGTTCGCCACGTGGTGCGTCTGACCAGTGCAAGATCGTCATGCCAGGCGTCTTCGCATTACCAAGCCGTGTTCCACTATGACTGCTGTACGCCGAAGACTATGCTGTGGGTTAACTGATAGTGTCGAGGATTTCACAATGACGAATGAAGTATTTGTTGCCACCCAGGCAGATCCACCAAGCTGCCTTGCGCAACCTGAATATACGGTTGCATTGTCATGATCAGGGTGGGGATTTCCGGTGCCAACGGCACCATGGGTCGGTTGACCATTGCGGCGGTTGAGGCTGCCAATGATCTGACCATCGGTGGGCTCTATGCACCCGGGCGTGACGGCCAGGATATCCTGGGACACGCAGCCAGCGGTGACCCCGCGGCTCTGTCCGAGTGCGATGTCGTAATCGAATTGACTAACCCGTCGGCCGCCGACGAGAACGTACCCCGGTGGCGAGACAGCGGTGCGAATGTACTGATCGGCACCTCAGGTTATACCGTGGCCCGGGTGGACGCGTTGCGTGTGGGCTGGTCCGGCCTGGCGTCCCGCTGCCTGGTGGTGCCAAACTTTGCGGTCGGCGCGGTACTGATGATGCGTTTCGCCGAGATGGCTGCGCCGTATTTTGAATCAGCCGAAATAGTTGAAATGCATCATCATGACAAGCCTGATGCGCCATCCGGTACAGCACTGCATACCGCCGCGCGCATGGCTGCCGCGCGTAAACACCTTGGCCACAGTCGCGGTACGGAGATCGTGGCCGGCTCCCTGGGTGGTGATGTGGAAGGTATCCCGGTGCACTCGCTGCGTCTCCACGGCTCTGCCGCACACCAGGAGGTAATTCTTGGCACCGTCGGCCAATACCTTACCCTGCGTCACGATACGACCGATTACGAATGCTTCGCACCGGGCATCATTTTGTCTTTGCGCCAAATCGGCTCACTGGATTCCGGTGTCACTGTCGGTCTGGAAAGTCTGCTGGGGCTGTGACTCGGCTTGACTGTCGGCCCATGGGGGGCACTCCGAAGGAGGCCGCTGCGTTGTATTGACCGTCCGCAGGGCGGATAATGCGCCTTCCAGACACCCGGGGCACCCCTGAACCTATGAGCCAATCTCTGCAAGATCAATTGCTTAAGGCTGGGCTGATCAGTAAGGATCGGGCCAACAAGGCCAAGAAGGAAAAGCACCAGAACCGCCCCAAGGGAAAGAAGGCGCCGCCACCGAGCGAGTCCCAACGCCTGGCCCGGGAAGCGGCCGAGCGGGATGCTGCCCGCGCCCGCCAGATCAATCTGCAACGCGCCGCGGATGGTCGAAAGAGAGACCTGGCAGCCCAGGTGGACCAGTTGATCGGGGAACACAAGCTTGATCGCAAGGGCGGCGAAATAGCCTACAAATTTACCCAGGGAGCAGCCATACGACAGATCATGGTGACGCAGGCCCTGCAGGAAAAAATCGTTAGCGGACAGCTGGCCATCGTCAGTCTGAATGATCGCTACGAACTGGTCCCTCAGCAGGTGGCCGAGCGCATTGAGGAGCGGGTTGCCGGAACCGTAATCCTGCTCAACCCTCGACAAGCGCAAGCCACGGATGCCGAGGATCCTTACGCCGATTACAAGGTGCCGGACGACCTGATGTGGTAGCCGGTACTCAACTTACGTACGAAATATAAAGACGGAACAGCCCCAAAGATCGGGGCCAGATTCCGGGGAGACGTCATGAACAAGTGGACCACGTTGTTGGCAGTAGTACTGGTGGCAGCTTGCAGCCCCGCGGAAGCTCCGCAAGAAAAGCTTGCACAGGCAGGCGGGAAGCCAGGCCCGGTTCCTTTCAAGGTCAGTGCAGACCGTTTTGCCGACATCGAGGTATTGCGTTACCAGGTACCCGGCTTTGAAGACCTGTCCTTGCAAGAAAAGAAGCTGGTCTATTACCTGTCCCAGGCCGCCCTGTCGGGCCGCGACATCACCTGGGACCAGAACTACAGACACAACTTGTTGGTGCGCAAGACCCTTGGCGCCATTATTCGCGGCTCCAAGGGCAGAAGAGATAGCAAGTCCTACGACCAGTTGCTGACCTACGCCAAACGGGTGTGGTTCGCCAACGGTATACACCACCATTATTCATCCGTGAAAATGCTGCCGGAATTTGACGCTGCCACCTTTGAAGACATGCTCAGAAAAACGCCGACTGAGAACCTGCCGCTGCGGAAAGGCGAGACGGTTGATGAATTGCTGGCAACCCTGATCCCGGTATTGTTTGACCCTGCGGTGGCACCCATAAAAGTCAATCTGGATCCTGATGTTGACCAGTTGGCGACCTCCGCTACCAACTTCTACCGCGATGTGAGCCAGGCAGAAGCCGAGGCCTTTTACGCCGCCCGTATCAACCCCGCTGACCCACGCCCGATTTCCTGGGGTCTGAATTCCCAGCTAATAAAAGACAACGGGCAACTGGTGGAACGGGTATGGAAAGTGGACGGCATGTATGACCCGGCCATTCAGCACATCGTGCACTGGCTGAAGAAGGCAGTAAAGGTCGCCGAGAATCCCACCCAGAAGGCCTGGCTGCAAAAGTTGATCAGTTACTACCGCAGCGGTGATTTGTCCGAGTTTGATGCCTACAGCATCGCCTGGGTCGAGGATACCGAGTCGCGGGCCGACACGGTAAACGGGTTCATCGAAACCTATGGCGACCCGCTGGGCTATCGCGGTACCTGGGAGGGCATCGTCTCCATTCGTGACCTGGTCGCCACCAAGCGTATCGCCACCGTGGCTGACCAGGCCCAGTGGTTCGAAGACAACTCACCCATCATGGATGAGCACAAGAAGAAAAACGTGGTCGGTATTTCGGCCAAGGTGATTACAGTTGTCATGGAGGCCGGCGACGCGGCGCCCTCCACACCCATCGGCATCAATCTGCCCAACCCCAACTGGATACGCGCTGAGCACGGCTCCAAGTCCGTCACCCTGGGCAACATCATCGACGCCTACCAGGAAGCTGGCGCCGAGACCGGCTTTCACGATGAGTTCATGTTTAGCGACGAGGAAAAGGCCCGCTACAAAGCTTATGGCAGCCTGGCCTACGCGTTACACGTGGATCTGCATGAAGTAATCGGGCATGCCTCAGGCCAGATCAACCCGGGGGTTGGCACACCCAAGGAAACCCTGAAGAGCTACAGCCCCACGCTGGAAGAGGCCCGTGCCGACCTGGTGGCCCTGTACTACATCCTTGATCCCAAGTTGGTGGAACTCGGCCTGGTGCCCTCCCTGGAAGCAGGCAAGGCCTCGGCTGATCGCAACATTCGCAACGGCTTGATGATGCAGTTACAGCGTCTGGCGCCGGGAGACGATATCCAGGAATCCCACATGCGCAACCGGCAATTGATCGCCGCCTGGGTGTATGAAAAGGGCCTGCCCGATAATGTGATCGAGAAAGTGACTGCGGGCGGCAAGACCTATTTCGTGATTCGCGACTACGACAAGCTGCGTGGCCTTTTCGGGCAGTTGTTGCGGGAGCTTCAGCGTATCAAGTCCGAGGGTGACTACGCCGCCGGCAAAGCGCTGGTTGAAACCTACGGTGTGAAGGTGGATCAGGGCTTGCATGCCGAGGTCCTGGCCCGCTCCAAGCCGCTCAACATCGCCGCCTATAGCGGCTTCATCCAACCTCGCCTGGTCCCCATTGAACAAGAAGGCGAAATCGTCGACGTGCAGATCGAATACCCCGACAACTTTGCCAAGCAGATGCTGGACTACGAGGACGAGTACGCTTTCCTGCCGGTGGAAAACTAGGTCACGGGGCTCATGGCCGAGAGGTTACGGTTACTGTCCCCTTAACGGTTACGGTTACTGTCCCCCTAGTTGAAAATGCGTGGCATGAGCTTGCTCATACGACGCATTCCGACGACAGCCGTGGTGGTCAGTACTCCTGCCATCATCGCTCCGGTCACCCCGCAGGTGAGCACGTCCTGGCCAGTTAACCATAGCCCTGGAATACTGGTCCGCGGACCGAGCCAGTCCTGGCGAAAGCGATCGGGATCATGATCTATACCGTATAACTCCCCGCGCCCGTAGGCGCAGAAATACTCCGTGGACAACGGCGTGGACACCTCGTAGTAATCCACCCTGCCGCGCAGATGGGGAAGCTTTTGGTACAGCACTTCCATCAGCCGCTCACCCAGTTGCGTCTTGAAGGCCTCGTAGTCATCGCCACGCTTACCCCAGATAGTGTCCTTCCATTGTTCGAACCACACGTAGGGCGCCGGCGCGACAATCTCTATGGTCGCCGTCCCGGGCCGGCGATTCAGGTAATCGGGATCCTTGGCCGAAGGAAAGGACACGTAAACCACCGGAAACGGCGCCTCCCCGTCGTCCATGAAACGTTGCACGGCAGCGTCGTAGTCGTTGCCGGGATAAATCCAGAAATTGGTTTTCGGCAGTCCAAGCTCCGCCGCAGTGGCTTGCAGACCAATATAGACACCCAGGTGCGAAACACTGGGCTTCACAGCGGGCAGCCGCGATGTATAACCTGCCCGGCGCACCACCTCGGCCGGCAGGAGCCTCTCAAAGGTATTGTGTATGCCGGCGGAGGAAATGACGCAGGGGCATTCAATGACATGCCCATCCTGCATTTCCACACCCCTGACCTTGTCCTGCTCGACCAGGATTTGTTTCACGCGTGCGTAGGTAAACACCTCGCCACCGTGGCGCTGGATGCGTGGAATGATGCTCTCGGCAATTTTCCAGCTGCCGCCAACCGGATAATAGCCACCATACAGGTAATGTCGGGCTATCAGGGCATGTACCAGGAAGCTGGATCGCCTGGGTGGAAGACCCATGTCACCCCATTGACCGGTCAGCACCGCGAGCAAATCCTGGTTATCGGTAAGCTCACTCAGCACCTCGTAAGTCGTGCGCAACAACAAGGAAGGAATTTTTGCGCGCAAGTACGGACCGAGTAACCAGCGTTGCCATGGCTTAAGCAGCCGACTCATGGCGAAGACGGGCATGGCCTTGCTTACCTGTGCCAGCAAACCCATGTAGGCACTGATAGCCGCTTGCTCCCCGGGGAACTGCCGCAACAGATTATCCTGGAATTCCTGCTTCCCGGCGTGCGCGCAAAACACCTTCTCGCCGATATAAAAGCGGTCGTACTCGGGGTCCATGGGCGCCCACTGGAGCTTGCCCTCGGACAAGAAATCAAACAGCTTGCGTGAGCGCGTCCGGGTACCGACTTCACCGATGTAATGCACGCCCACGTCCCACTCGTAACCCTGGCGATCATAGGAATGGGTAAAGCCACCGGCGGTGTAGTGCTGCTCAAGTACACACACTTTCCAGCCAAGTTCGCTGAGCAGGGCGGCGCTGGTCAGGCCGCTGATACCGGAGCCGATTAGCACCGCGTCATAGCGCTCGGCCAGGCGTTTCGGACGGTAGCGATGGCCGATACGAATAGTGCTGGGCGTCAGTTCTGTCACAACCATCTCCGGCAATGCAAGCAGCCTGATTATAGGCGCACCGCCCACGCCAGGGATGCATTCGGGGCAAGAGATTTCCCCGTCAGGACGCCTGCCGCCCTCGAAAACCTGTGGCAAACCCCTGCTGAGCCAGCCTGGCTGCGTCCGGTTACCCGAGTTTTCCAGGCTCTTGGTGAGAACATCGACACCCATCCCTTTGTCATGCCGGCGGAACTTCCGC
The DNA here is from genome assembly GCA_026193125.1 of Gammaproteobacteria bacterium. Classification (GTDB taxonomy): domain Bacteria; phylum Pseudomonadota; class Gammaproteobacteria; order Steroidobacterales; family BM003; genus CAKZML01. Next base: position 4,774 of record JAPHSC010000301.1, on the reverse strand, counting down.
GTTTTAGCCCTGTCGTAGGGAATAGGTAACAATCACGGTGGCCCATGTCGCGGCGCGCCGGGCCGGCGCACTTATGCGATAATGCCGACAGTTTTTTTGACAGTTATAAGGATGTTTATGAAAACCATTTGGCTTTTGACCGCTGCGGCGGCCCTCGCCCTGACTGGATGTTCCAAGGAACCGGCCAGTCCCGCCGCGCAGCTGACGCAGGCAGCACCGCTGAAATCCGGTGTCTACCTGGAGAATATGGACACCAGCGTTCGACCCGGTGATGACTTCCACGAATACGTGGACGGCGCCTGGCTGGCCAGGACCGAGATACCCGCCGACAAGGCCTCGTACGGGGTCGGCTACATTGTCCACGAACAGAACGAGGACAATGTGCGCACCATCATCCAGGAAGCAGCCCAGAAAGAGGCTCCGCTTGGCAGTGACGAGCAGAAAGTGGGCGACATGTACGCGTCCTATCTTGACTGGGACACGCGCAATGCCCTGGGCCTGAAGCCCCTGGCTGACGAAATGGCTGTAATCGATGCCATTCAGAGCGCCAGCGATCTGCCTACCTACTTTGCCCGCGCCATGCGCTTCGGTTACGGCTCGCCTTTTGAATATTTCCAGTACGCCGACCTGAAAAAGCCCAGCGACTACGCCATGTACCTTTTGCAGGGAGGCCTGGGCCTGCCCGAGCGTGAGTACTACTTCAAGGAAGGCGAGAAGTCCGAGCATATTCGCGTGGAATACGTGAAATATGTAGCGGACATGCTGGCCCTGGCCGACGTGGCCGAACCGCAGGCGGCGGCTGAGCGCATCATGGCGCTGGAAACCCGCCTCGCCAAACAGCATATGCTCAAGGAAGATACCCGCGACCTGAATAAACTCTACAACATGTACACGGTGGCTGACCTGCCCCAGTTGATGCCCAACTTCGACTGGAGCGCCTTCATGAAGGCCGCGCAATTCGACAGCCTGGATCAGATCGTGGTGGGTATGGTGGACTACACCAAGGCACTGGATTCGATCATCAGCTCCACCGATATAGACACCTGGAAAAACTATCTGCGCTTCCACCTGCTGGATGCATCGGCCACAGAGCTGACCAAGGAACTGGATGACCGGCGCTTTGCCTTCCGTGGCACCGTGATGCGCGGCACACCCGAGCAACGCGAGGACTGGCGTCGCAGTGTGACCCTGGTAAACGGCACCCTGGGCGAGGTCGTAGGCAAGGTCTATGTCAGCCGGCATTTCCCGCCTGCAGCCAAGGCGCGCATGCAGGAACTGGTTGGCAACCTGGTCAAGGCCTACGAGGCAAGCATCAAGGAACTGGACTGGATGGGTGATGAGACCAAGGCCCAGGCCCTGGACAAGCTGTCCAAGTTCACGCCCAAGATCGGCTATCCCGATGTATGGCGTGACTACTCCGCCGTGACTATCGACGCCAAGGACCTGTTTGGCAATGTGCAGCGGGTAAACGAGGCTAACTATCAGCGTGAGATCGCCCGTATGCATGGGCCGGTGGATCGCACTGAATGGGGCATGACGCCCCAGACCGTGAACGCCTACTACAGCCCGGCATTGAACGAGATCGTTTTCCCTGCCGGCATTTTGCAGCCGCCGTTCTTCGACATGAGCGCTGACGATGCCGTGAACTACGGCGCCATCGGTGCTGTCATCGGTCATGAGATCGGTCACGGCTTTGATGACATGGGCAGCACCTTCGACGGTGACGGCGTGATGCGTAACTGGTGGACTGATGAAGACAAGGCCGAGTTCAAGTCGCGTACTGACGCGCTGACTGCCCAGTACAGCGAATTCAAGGTATTTGATGATTTGAATGTGAACGGTGAATTCACCCTGGGTGAAAACATCGGCGACCTGGGTGGCCTGAGTATCGCCCTGAAGGCCTATGAAATGTCACTCGGTGGCAAGCCGGCGCCGGTGATGGATGGCTTCACCGGGGTGCAGCGAGTATTCATCGGCTATGCCCAGGCTTGGCTAAGCAAGTCGCGGGAAGAAGCCCTGCGTCAGCAAGTTGGCACCGACCCCCATTCCCCGGCCAAGTTTCGCGTAAACGGTGTGGTCAGGAATGTTCCTGAATTCTATGAAGCATTCGACGTCAAGGAAGATGACGCACTGTATCTGCCGCCCGACCAGCGGGTAAAGATCTGGTAAGCACCAGCAACACAGAAAAGGGGCCGCAAGGCCCCTTTTTTTCGCCACCTCGAACCAACCGTATTATGGGGACAGCAACCGTAACTGCAGGAGATAGGGTTGCTGTCCCCCTGATTGGCAAGGCCCCTTTTTTCGCCTACAAACCCACCAGGGTGGTGACCAACTTCACCACCAGGTTGATGAATGGCCCGATGATGGGCGCCAGCATGCCGGTAAACATTAAGGCGACCAGTATCCACATGCCATAAGGCTCTACCTGGGACAGGCTGTATGAGGCCTTGGGCGGCAACAGCCCCACGGCGACGCGACCACCATCCAGGGGCGGAATAGGCAACATATTCAGCACTGCCAGCAGCGCGTTTATGATCACGCCAAACTGGGCCATCAGGAATATCGCCTGGCCGGCATTGCCCAACTCGGACATCAGGCCCGCCGAAACACGCATCATGATCGCCCAGAACAGTGCCATCAGCACGTTGGACGCAGGCCCGGCGGCAGCCACGATGGCCATGTCCCTGCCGGGGTTCTTGAAATTGCGCGGCGATACGGGCACCGGCTTGGCCCAGCCAAAAATAAACCCTGAGCCACTCAACAACAGCACCAGCGGAATGACCACCGTACCCACGGGGTCAATATGCTTGATCGGATTCAGGGTCAGGCGGCCCAGCATTTCGGCAGTACGATCGCCGAAGTGGCGGGCGGCATAACCGTGCGCGGCCTCGTGCACCGTGATGGCGAACAACAGGGGCAAGGCGTAAACGGCGATCTTCTGGATCAGTGTCATTTCAATCATGCGGGCATTGTACCGGCAGCTTCGGGCTGCGGGCTATGCGTTAGCGAGAATATTGAGCGCGGACATGATTGATTGAGCTGTTACCGAGTATTTAAACCACCAGGCCCCTCGGCCCAGGCGGGATGGGTGCTGAGAGTCAGGGTCGGAATGGTATGTATCCGGTGCACACTCGAATCCCTGGGTCAAAAACCACAGATTCAGACCCAAAAGCATGCTTTATCACGGCAATTGCGTATGGCAACCGCTGGCCAAGACGGGTCGAATGAACGCAGGTTGATTTGCCGAAAGGAGTTCCGCATATGACCCGCTCCAGATTCTTTCCTTCCTTCGCCGCGTTCACGCTGCTCATGCTCGGCTTGCTCTGCGCCCTGCCCGACACTGCCAACGCCATACCCGCGTTTGCCAGGGAATACGGGGTAAGCTGCAATTTCTGTCACGCTGCCTACCCTCGCCTGAACAGCTTCGGCGAACAATTTCTCAACGATATGAACTACCGCCTGCCCAACTGGCCGGATTACACCCTGGAAACCGGCGACCCGATGCTGGAGCTACCCAAGCAGGTGCCGCTGGCGCTGCGTGTGCAAGCCTATATCCAGGGTCGTGATTCGGAGGCACTGGATCCGGTTACCGGTGATGTGGAAGCCGATGCCAGCCTGGATTTCCAGGCACCGTACCTGATCAAGCTACTCTCCAGCGCGCCCCTTTCCGAGCACATCACCTACTATTTCTACGCCATTTTTGCCGAGAAGGGCGGCAACGGCGAGGTCATCGTCGAAGACGCATGGGTCAGCCATGACGACCTGTTTGGCACCGGTATCGGCGCCCAACTCGGCCAATTTCAGCTTTCTGACCTGATGTTCCCACGCGAAACCCGCCTGACTTTCCAGGACTTCATGGTCTACCGCTTCGCCGGCATCACCTATGATCGCGGCATCCTGTTTGGCACCGACCTTGGACCACTTAACCTGTCCCTGGGGTTCTCCAATGGCAACGGCATAGAGCAGAACTTCACCATCAACAGCCCGGGCTACAAGCGCCCGGACCATTTATTCGACAATGACACGGGCAAGAGCGTCTTTGGCCGGATCGGCACAGACGTGGGGGCGGCTTCGATAGGACTGTTCGGGCTGTCAGGAACGCAGGCTAATGCGACCGGTCCGGCAGGTATGGATCCGGGTGATCGCGATACCGACAAGCTGGCCGTGGGCGTGGATGTCTCGGGCCAGATCGGCGCCAAGTGGTACTGGTTCGGCCAATGGCTATGGAACCGCTGGGACGGCTTCCTGGATCCGGCCGTGAACTACGAGTGGAGCGGCGGTTTTGCAGGCGTCGACTACATGCACAGCGACAAGTGGGTATTCTCGGTCCTGCTTAACTATGCTGACGCCGGGGACCTGGATAACACCGACACGGTCTACGAAGGCATAGACATGCAGACCATCACGTTCAGTGCCAGCTACTACTTCATGCGTAATGTGAAAGGCCTGATCGAGATAAACGGCGACTTGCTTTCTACCAAGGCCCAGGACGGCATTTACTACACCGGGCACCTGGACAAGGACAACTACATCCTGTTCGGATTCGACGCCGCTTTTTAGATGCGAAAACGATCAGGCCGGAAGGATCGGGGGCACGCCTGGCGAGCGTGTCCGGATTCTTGATTGCCTGATCCGAGTTCTGCCCTGGCGCGCCAGAATGGCACTGCCAGCAGGGTCCATTCACGACACTTTGTATATTGAACATAAAATTACCTGACGCTACCGACAAGGATATTAAGGGAGCCGGTAAATGTGTAATGCTCTCGCTCCCTGC
>JAPHSC010000078.1 GCA_026193125.1 Gammaproteobacteria bacterium | reverse complement strand
CGGCAGCCTGGCGTAATTCACCCGGCGCGACGCGATGGCGATCGCCGCTGGGTCCCACCACCTCCTGGTCCGTCACCATGTGAGACTCAACGATCAGGTATCCGCCGGGTCTGAGTGCCCGGCTCAGTGGTCCGATCAACGGTGGGTTGGTGTAACGAAACATGATAGCCAGGTCATAGGTGTCCGGCGCAAGAAACTCTGCAGCCTGTGGCAAGTCCAGCTCCAGGTCCTGGCGCAAGCACTGGATCGGCAGGTCTTCAGCGACCGCCTTTGCAGCGACCTGTTCAAGGGCCACTTCCGAGATATCCACTGCGTCCACCTGCCAGCCATGTCGCGCCAGGTACACGCTGTTGCGCCCGGCTCCACAGGCCAGGTCAACGGCCCTGGGTCGGTCGGTCAACAGGCTGAGTTGCGGTAGCCAGCTCGCGAGAAAGTCGCCAGGATGATCACGGCCGGCATAGGCGCCCTCGCGGTAACGCGTGTTCCATTTTTCCCGGTCAACTTCGCTCATTGTGGAACCTCGTCACGCCCCTGTGTTCCGGAATCTTCGTATTTGGCTAGATATTGAGCACTTCACGAGCTTTGAGCCTGATCTGGGCAAACTGGGGAATGAAAGGCGCGACGAACTGCTGATACTTCAACCCGCTGCCCACCGCGCGGTCGGTAATGGGGCTGCGCACCTGGCTGGCGCTGGGTGTGAGTACCGGCCGGTCCGATTCATAGAACCGGAAGCACTGCTCCTCCACCGGCACCCCGCAATACTCAAGCATCGCCGTGATAGCTTCCTCGGGCTTTTTCACCAGCGCCTCGTAGCCCAGGCTGAACACCAGTCCCCGGTACAGTTTATTCCAATGCATCATAAGGGTCAGGTAACCCTGCCAGTAATAAATAATCCCCTGCATGGAATAGCTGTACTCGTGACCCTTGTAGAAGTATTGCTTGTACACGCTCATGGCGTTGTCCAGCGGGTCCCTCACCACATTGATGATTCTGGCATCCGGGAACAGCGCCTTGATCAAGCCGATGTGCAGAAAGTTGTTGGGGTTCTTGTCGATAAAATACGCCGCATTACGCTTGCGGTAGGGCTCAACCATGGCCAGGTATTGTTTGGCGTAGGTTTCTTGCTGGGCGGCGCTAATTTTACCCAGAGCGGCCGCATAGCCACCGCTCTTGTCCAGGTCCAGCGCGATGCGTTCGAGGAAAGGCAGTTCATCGGTCGACTCGATCATCGAGTGGCTGGCCAGGATCTGCTCCACCAGCGTGGTGCCCGAACGCGGCATGCCCACGATAAAAATGGGTGTTGCTCCGAACTTCTGCGGCACTTTCGGGTGTGTGTGTGTTTCCTTGACCAGGGAGGTGACGAGTTCACCGAAATAGTCCCCGCGAAAAGGCCGGTGCATGGCCACGATGTCGTTGGCCTCGGCCAAGGCCTGGTAGGCTTCGGAATAATGCGAGTGTTGCTCCAGCGCGCAGCCAAGCGCAAACAACATCAGGCCACGATACCCTGGCGGAGCTTGCAGGGTTTTCAGCCGCGCCTCCAGTTTATCTATCGCGTCGCGGTCAAAGCGATAATCTTTTAAGTCCGCCAGACTCCAGTAACCACTCGCCGCCCGTGCGTCATTTTCACCATCGATCAAGCGCTGGTAACACTCGACCGCTTCCGCGGTGCGACCCATTGCCTTCAACGCGTGACCCAGGTTGAGATGCACCAGGGTGTCTTCGTAATATTCCTCAATGCACAAGCGGAACGCAGTTGCCGCCCGCTCGACCTCGCCCACCTTCATGCAAAGCATGCCAAGCTTGTAGTGCAAATCCAGAATATCCGGGTCGGCCTCGATAAGCTGCTCGAGGATTTTTATCGCAGCAAAGTACTGCTCTGCCTCTTCAAGCCGTTCAAGTTCTTTTGATAGTTCATTCATTGGGCGTCCGCCAGTAAAGCCGCTTCAATCGCTGCAATCTGGATAGCAGATTTGCAAGCGATTCTGCAAACCGTGCATTTTATCTCAAGGGAGTATCCGGATCCCAGTAATTGCTGGTCTTGGTGTCGAATATGCCAAGGCAGCGGGTATTTGATGTGCGCTATGGTCGGGCTTTCGCGCGAAACCGTGTCTAGGTCGTTCGTCCGAGTACCTGCAGCATGGGTTGCAGTTGCGCCTCGACCTTGCGCCAGGCGTCCGAACTGCCGGTGTACATCGCCTTGCGGACCTGCTGGCCACTCAGGGTCTGCACCGCCCGGCGGTTGGTGTGAAACTCCAGACACGCGGGCTCCCAATCAAGACCGCAGTACTCAAGCAGTCGACGCGTCTCCTGCTCCTGGTGCTCCGTGAGCATCTCGTAATCCAGGTCAAACACTCGGCCCGGAAACTCGCGCCGCCAGAAATCCATGAGATCGTCGTAGAGCTTGAAATATTCCGCCACGTCGACCAGGTCGTATGCGTAGCCGTTTCCGGTGCCGCCAAACTGGCGTTTGAATATGGACCAGCAGACGGCCGCCGGGTCGCGTTGAAGATTAATAATCTTCACCCCGGGCACCGCGGCCAGCAGAAAGCCTATCCACTTGAAGTTGCCTGGCATCTTGTCCGTGATGTAAGGCGCCTCGGTGGGAAGGCTCTGCAACTCGCCAAGGTAGGTGTCTGCCAGGCTTTTCAGCAAGCCTGGTTCTATTCGGGATTTACCACTGGCACTCATCTCACGCAGCACGGGACTCAGGATTCTTCCCAGGGTCGTCCGCTCGCCACCCCCGTGGACCTGGGAATGACTGGCCAGGATTTGCTCGACCAGGGTAGTGCCACTTCGAGGCATGCCAACAATACAGATGGCTTGCCTTGCCGGGCCTGGCTGCGCCCCGGTACCTGCCAGGACCGGTAGTTCGGCTGCGGCAAATATCGACTTGATTTGCATGAATTGCTCTCTGTCGACGCCGATGTCGTAGGCCAGTGCCTTTTTCTTCAGGCGGTTCGCTTCCAGGAGGTGGGTGAAGGCTTGCTCCATATCACCCAGGTCCTCACAGGCCTTGCCCAGTGCGAACCGCAGGTGCATGGCATCCGTTGCAGGCAACCCCGGACTCGCCAGTCTCGACAGCATCTGGGCCAGCTGCGTATCGTCACCGGTGTAGGTCTTGACCAGGCTCAGATTGTAATGCGCCTCGGCAAAATCGGGCTGCAGGCGCAAGGCCTCAGCATGACACGCGGCTGCCTCCTCATACCTGCCCAGGTCATACAGGGCGTTGCCGAGGCTATTGTGCCATTGCGCAAAGCCCGGCTGGATTTCTAGCGCAGCCCGGTAACTGGACAGGGCCTCCTCGTGCCTGCCCAGGTCACTCAGGGCATTACCCAGGTTGGCGTGGGCTTCGGGAAAATCAGGCTTCAGACGAATAGCGTGGCGAATACTTTCGATTGCCCTTTCGTGCTGACCCAGCTCATTCAGGCAGTTACCCAGGCTGCTGTGCGCCCCGGCATAATCGGGACTGAGTCGGATTGCCTCTGCAAAACTGGCGAGAGCCTCATCCATCCTGCCAAGCGCCCTGAAGGTGTTGCCCATATTATTGTGAGCCGCCACCAGGGCTGGATTGATTTGCACCGCCCTGGCGAAGCTCGCAAGCGCCTCGGTCAGTCGCCCCATGTCGAAAAGTGTATTGCCAAGATTGTTATGCACCTCGGCATAACCAGGCGCAATCTCCAGCGCCTGCCGGTAACTGTCTAT
>JAPHSC010000383.1 GCA_026193125.1 Gammaproteobacteria bacterium | reverse complement strand
GGTCATCAATTCCCACATAGGTGGATAGCATTTCTCGGAAGTGAGCAATATAGGTAGATAACGACAACATATGGATTGAGTCCATTCGGTGTTTTCGACCGATGCACAAAATAGCCTATTGAAATGCGATTCGATTCTGCGATACGGGGGCGTCCGCTCCTGGCCGAAAGCGGTCACCCACCTGGACTCTCTCTAGCCCGTCCAGGTGGCGGCTTACGACCCGAATCAGCCATTCAGGCAACGACTGTGCCGCCGTACTATTTCGGCCTACAATAAGGTGCTGCCTTGGCGCCCGTCGTAGGTAGTCTGGATCGTCAACTGCACCAGATCCTGGCACGAAGTAAAGGCCAAATAATGTGTTTAAAAACTTGATAACACTGTACCGGGAGAACCGGAGGCAGAGTCAGCTGCTGCTCTTGTTCCTGGGTCTGTTTCTGACCATCTACTTCATCCCGGCGGGAACGGCCCGTTTTGACAATGCGATTCTCGAGGGCGTACGCCTAACGAATTGGTACGCCCGCGAGCACGTCATCCTGTGTCTACTGCCCGCGTTCATCATTGCCGGGGCAATGACTTTGTATATCAGCCAGGGATCGGTTTTAAGGTTTCTTGGGCCCCGTGCGTCAAAGCCCATTGCCTTAGGCGTGGCGTCTGTTTCAGGCACCTTGCTCGCAGTGTGCTCCTGCACTGTCTTGCCGCTTTTCGGCGGTATTTACAAACGCGGCGCGGGCCTGGGCGCCGCGGTGGCATTCCTGTATTCCGGACCTGCGATCAATATCATGGCGATCGTCGTCACGGCCAAGGTGCTGGGTCCCGAACTGGGTATTGCGCGTGCGGTTGGCGCAGTCGTATTTGCCCTGGTGATCGGCTTGATCATGCATCTGCTGTATCGCAAGGAGGAGTCTGCACGAGCGCAGGGCTCCACTCGGGGTTTCGAGGCCGACGGGGCTGAGAGGCCGCTGGGGGTCGTAGTTACCTTCTTCTCGCTGATGATCGGTATTTTGGTTTTTGCCAACTGGGCCGCGGCCGACAGCCCCGGCTGGATGCTTATCTACGAGTGGAAATGGCAAATCACGTCGTTGTTGGCGATATGTCTCGCCGGCCTTCTTATTTTCCGCTGGCATTGGCCTGTCAGCCATCTCGTGGTCCTGGCCGGTATTGTCGCGATTAGTGCCTGGCAGCTCCCGGGTGCGCCGCAGTTGTCGTTCGCGATCGGCGCCCTGGGCGTGATGCTGATCGCTGCAACCCGCGAAAGCGATCAGGAATGGGCGGCTGAAACCTGGAGCTTTACAAAACAGATAATGCCGCTGCTTCTGGGCGGTGTGTTTGTCGCGGGTATGTTGTTGGGCCGCCCCGGATACGAGGGCATGATCCCGTCCGAGTGGGTCAGCATGGCGGTCGGGGATAACTCCCTGCTCTCCACGGTACTGGCATCGCTACTGGGCGCCTTCATGTACTTTTCCACGTTAACAGAGGTTCCCATCGTGCAGGGTTTGCTGGGCGCGGGAATGGGCAAGGGGCCAGCCCTGGCGCTGTTGCTCGCCGGTCCGGCGCTGTCCCTGCCAAGCATGCTGGTAATACGGTCAATTCTAGGTACTCAAAAGACCCTGGTCTATTGCTCGCTGGTTGTGGTGATGGCGACCATCACAGGCTATGGGTACGGGAATTTGTGGTGAATTTTCAAATTGAGGGTGTGAAGTGAAATTAACGATCTACGGAAGTGGCTGCAGCAAGTGCAAATTGCTGACAGAACATGCTGAAGCTGCGGCGAAAGAATTGGGAATCAATTATGAGATTGACAAGGTAACCGACATGAACGCCATTATTGATGCAGGCGTATTCCGGACCCCGGCGCTGGCCGTAAATGGCGACCTTGTCATCGAGGGCGCAGTGCCCAGCGCGGACAAGCTCAAGACGTACCTGGCCTGAATCGCGGTCAGAAGCAACCGCAACATCCGGGGTCGAACCGGGATTACTAGAGGCTTACTCTGGCCCTATTCGACTGGCTGCTTCTGGCCGAAAGCGGGCACTGATCTGTACCTTCTCCAGTCTCTGCAGGCATCTGCTTACACCCAGGAGCGGACCCGTCGGCTGCTCAGTGCCTAGTCATCGTCATCACACGGCGCCGCCGGCAAGTCCCCACAGACGTCGTCTGGGTCCGCCAGCATCCAGGCTGCGGTAGCCCCGAGCAGTGCCAGGAACCCAACCCCGGCCGGATGCATTCCCGTGATGACCTGGACCTGCCCGATGTCCTTGGTCGGGACAAAGATCTCGCGGCCGCGCAAGCCTTCCGGCGACACCTCGGTGACCTTGAATTTCAGTACCGTGCCGTCCGTCCTCTCAACCTCGACCTTGTCGCCGACTGCGATCTGACTGACCAGGGAACGTGAATCGACGATGGCGACTGGCCGCGCCGTGCCGCAGGCGCTGACAAGTGTGAGCACGACCAGGCAGATGACAGAACGAGTGAACACAGTTCGATCATGCATTTCTACGATCTCCGGACTTCGAAACCAAGCGATGCCTCAGGACAGCGGCTATTTGTGCGCCTTCACTTAGGCTCCGTCAACTCCCCAGTGGGTTGTGGAAAATACTGTGCCGGGAAAATCAGGCTTGAACAGACGTTTTTCCGGGTGGACGGTGTAATCCCAATTTTGTTCTCTTCTGGCCTGAAGCGTTCACCCGTAAATCTTCCTTGCTGCGCATAGGTATCGATCTGCATTTGATCCAGGCGTTTGACCTCGGCGCAATGGTCGCTTGAGTACAGGTGATCACGCACGGTCTTCTGAATTGGTGAGCGTTGGCGGCTGCAAGACTAAAATTAACCCTGGCCTGGATGAATATGCCGCCGCTGGCGGGTACACTGGCTGCTCGTTGTGGCCGGGGTGTACAGGGTCGGCCGACTCGGCCTTGGAAAGTCAGCCTGACACGGATTCACCAGCGGAGCTTCAGTACATGGCATCAGATCTGACCCAAAGTCCGCCCGGGGCGAAATTCTTGTGCGGGAGACATAGCGCTTGAGCTCAATCCTGGGTCGAAGGGAAGTGCTCTCCTGGGCGATTTACGATTGGGCAAATTCCGCCTTTGCAACCACGGTAATGGCAGGATTCTTCCCGGTCTTTTTCAGCAGCTTCTGGAGCCTGGGTGCCAACGGCAGTCTCACCACCGCGCGCTTGGGGTTCGCCAACGGTATAGCCAGTCTCCTGGTTGCGCTGTTGGCACCGATTATCGGCGCCGTGGCTGACCGTGGCGGTGCACGCAAAAAGTTCCTGCTTGTTTTTGCCGCCCTGGGTATCGTGATGAGTGGCGGTTTGTTTTTTGTACAGCAGGGCAACTGGGCAATCGCGGCCTTGTTGTATGTCTGCGCCACGGCTGGCTTTGCCGGGTCCAATGTCTTTTATGATTCCATGATTGTCGATGTCTCCCGGCCAGAGGAATTCGACATGGTGTCGGCCTACGGCTATTCCCTGGGTTACCTCGGCGGGGGCGTGTTGTTTGCCGTCAATGTGCTCATGACTATCCACCCCACCTGGTTTGGTCTGACGGATATCACCCAGGCGGTACAAGTGTCCTTTTTGAGTGTGGCGGCATGGTGGCTGGTCTTTTCTTTACCTCTGGTATTTTGGGTGCGAGAGGAGCCCACCAAAAATCCTCAGCCTGCCCTGGGGGCGGTACGCGCCGGACTCAGGCAACTGGTGGAAACCATCAAGGCGGTGCGCCTGCTCAAGCCTGTGTTGATTTTTCTGTGTGCCTATTGGCTTTACATTGATGGTGTCTACACCATCATCAAGCTGGCTGTGGACTACGGTATTCGCCTGGGCTTCGATTCATCCAGGCTGGTACTGGCCCTGTTGCTCACCCAGTTCGTGGCTTTCCCGGCAGCCCTCTTCTTTGGCTGGATCGCCAGGTTCATCGGTGTGCGGACGGGCATTCTGATTGCCCTGGGCGTGTATGCGCTGGCGACCATATGGGCCTCGATGATTTCTGAAGTCTGGGAGTTCTTCGGTCTGGCCATCACGATTGGGCTAGTGCAGGGAGGTGTGCAGAGTCTTAGCCGCTCCATGTACGCTCGCCTTATTCCGGCGGACAAGAGTGGTGAGTTCTTCGGTTTCTATAACATGCTGGGGAAATTCGCCTCTATCCTGGGTCCCTTCCTGGTAGGTGTAACCGCCCTGGTCAGCAACAACCCCCGCCTGTCCATACTCGCCATCTTGCCGCTGTTCCTGGTCGGCGCCTTCATTCTCACCCGGGTGGAGATCGCACCCTCGCGGACTGTTGTAACCGCTCTCTCCTAGGGCTTGAAGGCGCGCACGGCGTTGCGTAGTTGCTCCAGTGCGAGTTGATAGCGGTCTGTCTTGCGATACCGGGCAAGCATGTAGTTTGTCGTCACATTGTTTACCTGGGTGCGGATATCGGGACGCAGGCGACCCAGTCGGCTGGCCAGATCACCTGGCGCCTCATGCACGGCCACGTGGAGTCCGGCTTTCTCCAGTTTTCTGAGGAAATCCCGATACAGCAGCAAGGCCGGGTCGCTGATCCGGGGGCGGTAATTGCGCGCCAGGTACAGGCTCAGCAGGAGCAGGAAAAAGGCAACCAGGGACATGATAAGCAGAACCAGTTGCAGAGGGGTGGGCATGTTGAGTCCGAAGCGGGACAGCAAGTCCATTTGCAGTTCCGGTCCGTAGCCCAACACGTACTCGTCCCAACGCGCATTGGCCAGGTCCCAGGCCATGCGCATGTCCGCCAGTAACGGTACGCTGCGTAACAAGCCACCGGGCAGCGGATCGCCCAGGCGCAAGGAATCAGGCAAGCCGCGCCGGATCCTCTCGGGGGCAACCGCAGCAGTCGGATCTACCCTGACCCAGCCCCGGTTATCCAGCCAGACTTCCACCCAGGCATGGGCGCTGGACTGGCGCACGATCATGTAATCGCCAAAGGGGTTGAGTTCGCCTCCCTGGTAGCCGGTAACCACTCGGCTGGGTATGCCGGCAGCGCGCATCATGAGCGCGAAAGAGGAAGCGTAGAACTCGCAGAAACCTTCCCGGGTATTGAACAGGAAGTCATCGCTGGGGTTACGCATGTCCAGCCGCTTGGGCGCCAGGGTATAGACGTACGGTTCCCGGTTGAACTTGTTGAGTACGGCCTGGATATAAGCTTGCTCAGTAGACGCCTGGCTCCGCATGGTCCTGGCAAGAGTCTGGCTACGTGGGTTGCTGCGCTCAGGCAGGAAGGTGAAAAGGGCTCTCTCGCGTTCACTTAGACTGCCCAGCACCTGGTAATCCGGGTAGGAGAGGGCGGTGTAGACCAGGCGGTCCCGAACTGGTTTGAGCGTTTCCAATTGCAAGCGGCGGCTCAGCCTTGCATCAGCCGGCAGGGGGCGAGCCGGCAGGTCCAGGGCAAGTAGCCAGGCCTTGTCGTGGGGTACCAGGCTTACCGTGTAGCGAATCGCCGCGCCTCGATAATCAATGCGGGAAATGTCCATGGCTGGTGAGGGCCAGTTGCCCTGACTCCAGCTGCGGCCATCAAATTTTTCCAGCACCGGCCCGCGCCAATACAGCTGGCTTGAAGGCGGCGCCTTGCCCTCGAAAGTCACCCGGAAGGCTACGGCATCCGACTGGGACAGCTGGGCAATGGTGCCGGGCGTCATTTCATCGCTGAGTCCGGTGACTGCGCTGCCGGAGGTGCTGGGTAATGCCCAGAAGGGGCCCGGTATGCGCGGAAACAGCAGGAATAACACCAGCGTCACGGGCAGGGTATACAGCATGAGCTGACCTGCCACGCCGGCGGCTTCGCGGGCGGGCAGAAATGTGCCGGAGCGCGTGACCTGCAACATTGCGGTGGTTACCGCCCAGGTAGCCAGGATCTGATAAAGGGCAAGCATCGGGCCTTGCTCACGCAGGAAAGCCGCGAGGATCAGGAAATAGGCGAGCACCAGCAGCAGAATGGTATCCCTGCGGGTTCTTGCCTCAAGCATCTTGAGACCCATCATGACGACCAGCAGGGTGGTGCCAGCCGCGACGCCGCTGATACCGCGTTGACTGGCATAGACCAGGGCAAAGGCCAGCATGGCCAGCAGCAGGCGCAGCCAGCGCGAGGGTAGCTGACTGCTTTTTCTTGCCAGCCACAAGCGCCAACCCGCACTGAGGAGGAACATGGGTAACACCCAGACGGGCAGGTAGGGCGCGTGCGGTAGCAGGGTCGCGCACAGAGCGCCGGTTACCCAGGCGATGGCCGATGCATCCAGACTTGCCTGTTGCCTAGCGCGAGCCAAGGTTTTCCTCCTGCGGGGTATCGCCAAAACGCGCCAGGGCCTCCAGGCAGCGTGCCTGCTGGGCGCTGCCACTGCCCGGCTCAATGAGCGTACCCGGCAGTCGCAGACCGTAGTTGTGACCCTGGGCGTTGGATGACAAGACCCAGCGGCAAAGGTGCGAGAGTTTGAGTTCGAGGTCGTTACCCGGGGCGTGTTCCAGATCCAGCCAGCGAGTACTCAGGGAGGTGCCGGTAAATTGCTTTACCAGCAGGGTGTTGTCCCGGGCGAAGTTTTTCCAGGCGATATGCCGGGGCGAGTCACCATAGCGATAGGGTCTGAGTCCCGCGAAGTCCTCGCTGCCTGCGCCATTTTGCAGGGCACCGCCGACATCGACATCGGTATGGGGTGGCGCGATACCGGCGGGTGCGGGCCGCGGATAGACCAGGCAATACATGGGCATGTGCAGCCAGGTCCAGCAGCGGAAGAAGGTGAACGGGTGGGCGCTGGTAACGCTCAGGCTATCCAGCCGCAAGACGCCCCGTTTGTTGGTGGGCAGCGAAATTGAAAAGTCCTCGCTGCCTGAGGCGGAAATATCATGGATAGGGCGGGCGGAGTCTGCCAGGCGCAGTTGGATCTGGTAGCGCTTGCGCGGTGAAGGGTTGTGGATGCGAACGCAGAATCGAGCATCCTGACCTGCAAAAACCGGGACTGCCGAGACCCCGTGTACTACCAGGCCAAGCATGTTCCGGTGGCATTGATGCATGGAGATCAGGCCCAGGCCGGACAGTGCAAAGGTCAGCGCAAGACCCATGCTGTTGCTGTAGTTCATGGAGCCCAGCAGCATCACAAGCAGCATCGCGGCGAATACCATCCCCACCTTGGTGGGCAGAATATAAAGCCGATTCCTGTGCAGGGTTCGCGGCAGTTTATCCGCACCCTGGCGACGGCGCGCCCAGCGCTCCAGCTGAGCCGCCAGCCAGCCACGGGCGGTCAGGCTCGATTGGCTTGTCATGCCCATGCCGAAATCCTCAGGGGATGGCTACAGCTTCGAGGATCGCTTGTGCGAAGTCCGTTGCCGTGGTGCTGCTGTCAGTCAGGGCAAGCCTATGCATGGCAACGCTGGGGAACACAGCTTGCAGGTGCTCGGGCAGCACGGCGGTTTCACCGTGCACCATGGCCCAGGCCTGGGCGGCCCGCAGCAGGGCGATGGCGGCCCTCGGACTCAGGCCGGGGGCCAACTCGGGCAGACGTCGGGTGTGCAGGATCAAGGCCTGTAGATAATCCAGCAGGGCAGGGGAAACGTGCACCTTTGGCACCAGCTTTTGCAGTGCCAGCAATTGGTCGGGTGCGAGGACTGCTGCGGTTTGGGCAATCATCTCTTTCCGGTCATTGCCCTGTATCAGCTCCCGTTCCAGCAGCTGGCCCGGAAAGCCCAGGCTGATACGCATCAAAAACCTGTCCAGTTGAGACTCCGGCAGGGGAAAGGTGCCGATGTGGCTGGTGGGATTTTGCGTGCCAATGACAAAGAATGGTTCGGGCAGCCGATAGGTGTCGCCGTCGGCGGTGACCTGGTGCTCCTCCATGACCTCGAGCAAAGCACTCTGGGTCTTGGGCGTAGCCCGGTTTATTTCGTCCGCCAGCATCAACTGTGTGAACACCGGTCCCTTGTGAAAGCGGAAACGCCTGGAATCCTGCTCAAAAATCGAGGTGCCAAGGATGTCGGCGGGCAGCAGGTCGCTGGTGAACTGGATACGTTGATAACTCAGACCCATGACCCGGGCCAGGGCATGGGCCAGCGTGGTCTTGCCGACTCCGGGTACGTCTTCAATCAACAGGTGGCCACGGGCCAGCAGGCAGGCAACGCACAGGCGCAACTGGTGATCCTTGTCCAGGATGATCCGGTTGAGGGCTCCAAGCGCCTTGTGCAGCACCTCAACTTCCATATCGACCGCCACGGCAGCGTTGCTTGATGCCTGGTTCATTGCCTTCCTCCCTCGGGTGTCCTCTCCTGGGTCTGAAAAAAAACTACGCTCAGCACCCAGCGTCTGTCGTGCTACCCGCTGATGCCCGCCAATTTCTCCAGTCTCTCCGCCAAGTGTCGCAGTTCCTGGCGCAACATTTCTGTGCGCTGGCGCTCCTTTTCCACAACCTCCGCGGGAGCATTGCTGACAAAACGCTTGTCTGACAGCTTGCGCTCGCACTTGTCCAGATCTGCCTCGCTGCGCTGGACCTGTTTTTCCAGCCTCGCGCGTTCGGCCGCCACGTCGATCAGGCCCGCCATGGGTACCAATAACTTCATATTGCCCAGCAGGGCGGTTGCGGATGCCGGTGCCTCGGCGTCGTCCTCGAGAAAGTCGACCGACTCCAGGCGAGCCAGGCTTTGCAGGTAGGCGCCATGAGAGTCCCATAACTGGCGATCCAGTTCGGAGGCGTCCTGCAACAACAAGGGCAGTTGCCGGTTTGGCGGAATATCCATCTCCCCGCGCACCTGGCGAATACCCAGCACAAACTGCATCACCCACTCCATGTGTGCACGCGCGTCAGCGTCATCCGGGAAGTCCTCGCTGCAGGGATAGTCCTGCAACATCACGCTGGCTCCAGTCTTGCCGGCCAGCGGCGCTACGCGCTGCCAGATTTCCTCGGTGATGAACGGCATGATGGGGTGCATCAGGCGCAAGCTGGCTTCCAGCACCTGTATCAGGGTCTGGCGTGTGCCACGACGCAGCGCATCGGTAGTGGACTCCGACTGCAAGATGGGTTTGGACAATTCCAGGTACCAGTCGCAAAACTGGTGCCAGGTAAACTCGTAGATGGACTGGGCGGCAAGGTCGAGACGGTAGCCGGCGAAACCCTTGCGTGCCTCCTCGATTGTTTGTCCAAGGCGGGCACGGATCCAGCGATCGGGCAGGCTCAGTTCGATTTTTCCCTGCGCGCCACAGTCATAGTCCTCGGTATTCATCAATACGTAGCGGGCGGCGTTCCACAGCTTGTTACAGAAATTGCGGTAGCCCTCGATGCGGCCCATGTCGAAGCGAATATCTCGTCCGGTAGTTGCCAGCGCGGCGAAGGTAAAGCGCAGGGCATCGGTGCCGTAAGCAGGTATGCCGTCCGGGAATTGCCTGCGCGTGGCCTTTTCAATCTTCGGCGCCATGTGAGGCTGCATCAGGCCGGCAGCACGCTTGGCCACCAGGCTGTCCAGATCTATGCCGTCGATCAGGTCCAGCGGATCCAGCACATTGCCCTTGGATTTGGACATTTTCTGACCATCCTGGTCCCTGATCAGCCCGTGGATATAGACCTCGCGGAAGGGCACGTCGCCCATGAACTTGAGCCCCATCATGATCATCCTGGCGACCCAGAAAAAGATAATGTCGAAGCCGGTTACCAGCACCGAGGTCGGATACCAGGTTTTTAGCGCATCGGTCTGCTCGGGCCAGCCCAGGGTGGAGAAGGGCCAGAGAGCCGAGGAGAACCAGGTGTCCAGTACATCCTCGTCCTGCCTGAGAGAGATATCGCCGCCCAACTTGTGTTCGGCCCGGATGGATTCCTCACTGGAACCGACGTAGATGTTGCCCTGCTCGTCGTACCAAGCGGGAATACGGTGTCCCCACCAGAGTTGCCGACTGATGCACCAGTCCTGGATGTTATGCATCCAGTCGTAATACGTCTTGGACCAGTTTTCCGGGACAAATCGAATCTTCCCGGTCTCTACCGCGGCAATCGCCTCCTTCGCCAGTGGTTCCACCTTCACATACCACTGGTCGGTCAGGTAGGGCTCCACCACCGAGCCGCTGCGGTCACCACGAGGGACCATCAGCTTGTGCTCGTCGACGCGTTCCAGCAGACCCAGTTGATCCAGGTCCTCCACCACTTTCTTGCGTGCGTCAAACCGGTCCATGCCACGGTACGCGGCGGGAGCTGCGTCGTTAATGGCGGCATCGTCGGTCAGGATGTTGATGATCTCAAGATCGTGGCGCTTGCCTATTTCGTAGTCGTTGACATCGTGGGCGGGGGTGATCTTGACGCAGCCGCTGCCGAATTCAGGGTCAACATAGTCATCGGCGACGATCGGGATCAGACGATCGCACAGGGGCAGGCGAACCTGCTTGCCTACCAGGTGCAGGTAGCGCTCATCGGCGGGATGCACGGCCACTGCGGTATCGCCCAACATGGTTTCGGGCCGGGTGGTGGCGACCGTCAGGGTCTGATCGCTACCCTCGATCGGATAGCGCAGATGCCACAAGTGGCCATCCTCTTCCTGGGACAGCACTTCGAGATCGGACAGCGCCGTATGCAACACCGGGTCCCAGTTGACCAGCCGCTTGCCGCGGTAAATAAGACCTTCCTTGAACAAGCGTATAAAGACTTCCTGCACGGCGGCGGAAAGGCCGGCATCCATGGTGAAACGTTCGCGCTTCCAGTCTACCGATGAACCCATGCGCCGAAGCTGGCGAGAGATCGTGTCGCCGGACTCTTCTTTCCATTCCCACACCTTGTCCACAAACGCTTCACGACCCAGGTCCTGGCGGCTGAGTCCCTGGGCATTGAGTTGGCGTTCCACCACCATCTGCGTGGCGATACCGGCGTGGTCGGTGCCTGGCTGCCACAGGGTGTTCATTCCCAGCATGCGATGGTAGCGGGTCAGGGCATCCATGATGGTGTCCTGAAAAGCATGTCCCATGTGCAAGGTACCCGTCACATTGGGAGGAGGGATCATTATGCAGTAGGGATCACCCTTGCCAGAGGGAACAAAATTACCGTTCTTCTCCCAGGTGTCATACCAGCGGGTTTCGATCTCTTGGGGGGAATACGCTTTATCCATTTTTCAATTCGCAGTGCCGGCGCTGGCGTGGCTGGCTTTTAAGTGTCTAGTAGGATTCATCTGACGAGTCCTCGGTGAGCGCAAGTTGCTCATTCAGCACGTCGTCAATGAGGGTCGGCAATTGTTGACGCAGACGATCCAGTACCTGTTCCAGCAGGGCCGCCTCCATTTCTCTCACCGCTCCGTGCAAGAGCTGGCTGGCAAGATCAATGGTCTGGGTGGTCAGGTTGGAGCGCAGCTCAGCCAGGACCTGTTCGTCCGGCCAGTAGGCCTCGTTCTCCTCCATCAGTTCTTCCGGTTCCTCGCGCAGCACCCGCGGCCCCGGCGTCTCTGGCCGAATGAGCACCACCTCATTGAGGGTAGGGATGCGATTGACCGACTTGGACTTTTTGGATCGTTTGTACTTGCTATTTGGCATTGGCCTGGCCCAGTTCGTGCGTGTTCAAGGGATATCCGCGATCCCGGTAAAAGCGGAAGCGATCACGCGCCTGCCCGCGCGTGGTTTCATCGCCCGCCACGATTTCGGCTACCCGTTCAAAACGACTGAAAAACAGCGGGACTTCGTCCCCCAGGTTGATCAACAGATCTCTGTGAGACGGGTCCGGTTCCTGACCTTGACCGATAATCACGGCAGAATCTGCCGCCGCCTCAGAGCCAACCAGGGCATGGGGAATAAAGCTGCCCTCCCGGAAGGTCCACAAGTATTCATCCAGCGCCGCGGCGGATTGTGCCGAAGTGGTATGCAGGAAGATTTTTTGTCCCAGCTTGTAGGCCTTCTCGGCGATGCGGCAGGCGGTACGCTGACCGTCGCCCGAGTTAGCGTCATCCAGGATATAAAAATCTACCCGCGTCACGTTACCTCCAAGCCTAGAAGCCGGCCCTGGTCAACAGGAAGTCCACCAGCAAGGGCACCGGGCGGCCGGTACTGCCTTTTTGCGTGCCGCTCTTCCACGCGGTGCCTGCGATGTCCAGATGCGCCCAGCGCTGTCCCTTGGTGAACTTGGACAGGAAGGCCGCGGCGATTAATGCACCACCTTCGCGTGTTCCCATATTTGAGAAGTCGGCAAAGTTGCTCTTCAGCGTATCCTCGTAATCTTTGGCGAGCGGCAAGTGCCAGGCTTCGTCACCGGCGCGTTTACCCGCAGCCAGGAGTTCCTCGGTCAGGCCGTCGTCATTCGACATGAGTCCTGTCAGGAATGGCCCCAGGGCAATCACGCAAGCACCGGTAAGGGTGGCTACGTCTACGATCGTGCTGGGCTTGAAGCGCCTGGCATAGGTGAGTGCGTCGCACAGGATAAGCCGTCCCTCGGCATCGGTATTCAGAATTTCGATGGTCTTTCCGGACATGCTGGTAATAATGTCGCCCGGTTTGGTGGCTCTGCCGCTGGGCATGTTCTCGCATGACGGAATCACCGCCACGACATTGATCGGCAGTTCAAGCAAGGCCACGGCGCGCATGGTGCCGATAACCGAAGCGGCGCCATTCATGTCGAACTTCATTTCGTCCATGGCAAGCGGGGGCTTCAGGGAGATGCCACCGCTGTCGAAAGTGATTCCCTTGCCTACCAGCACGATCGGCGCTTCGGAGGCAGCTGCCCCCCGATGCTTGATCACGATCAGGCGCGCCGGTTCCTCGGTGCCGCGAGCAACCGATTGAAACGCCCCCATTTTCAGTTTATGAATTTCTGCCGGGCCGAGTACTTCCGTGCTCAGGCTCTTATGCGCCTTGGCCAGTTTCTGTGCCTCTCGTGCAAGGTGCGAGGGCGTGCATACATTGGCTGCCGTATTCGCCAGGTCCTGGGTCAATGCCATGCCTTGCGTGATGGCAGAGCCTTCCTCGGCTCCACGCAGGGCGGCCGTGGCCGCGGAGCGGGTATCCATACCTATTCCGAGGCGCTTGAGCTTTATCGCTGGCGGCTTTGGCCCGGTCCTGTGCGCCAGGAAGCGGTAACTGGCCTTGTGCCAGGCATCGGCTGTCAGCCGGCCGGCATAGCGTGGACCGAGCAGGGACTCGGTTCCGTGAGTCAGGTAGCTGATGGCATCGCCGGCTCCTGTGCGGGAAACTGCTTTCATTCCCTCTTGCAAGGCCTTAACCAGTGTCCGCTTGTCCAGCTTGGCCTTGTCCCCCAGGCCCACCAACATGAGACGGCTGCAGGGCATTTTAGCCGGGGAGGGGAGCAGTAATGTGCTTCCGGCTTCGCCACTGAAATCGCCGTGCTTGCACAGGTCGCTGATCAAGCCATTGCCAAGCTTGTCCAGCTCCTCCGCAGCCTGGGTCAGCTGGCCCTTGGTGTACACACCGACGATGGCGCAACCGGTACGCTGTTTTGCGGAAGAACCGCTTTTGGCAAAGAAATCCATAAAAAAGCCTCAGGCATTGGTATTGTAGTGTCCGTAGCCGACGGGTCCTGCATCCTGGTGTAAGAGGGGCAATGAACCGTTAAACTCGCGGGATAAATGCGTCTGCTACGGGAAAATTAAGCAAATTCAGCTTTGGTGTTGCGAAAAAAAGAGCTAGTTTACTGCAATCCCGCCTAGGGGCGAAGGGCGATTATAGGATTGGGGCCTTGAAAATACTCTACCGCTATATTTTGCGTGAGGTGCTGCAAACCTGGTTTGCGGTAACAGCGGTGCTCCTGTGCATCCTTTTGACCAACCAGTTTGCCCAGGTTCTGGGCAAGGCGGCCTCCGGGGAACTGCCCAGAGAGGCCGTCCTGCAATTGCTGGGCCTGACCTCCATCCAATACCTCACCGTGCTTATCCCGGTCGGTCTGCTGCTGGCAATCATGCTGGGCCTGGGGCGCATGTACCGGGATAGCGAGATGACCGCCGTAATGGCCTGCGGCATCGGATCCGTCAGCCTATATCGGCCGTTGATCCTGCTTGCCCTGGTTTTGGCTATGTTCCTGGGTTGGTTGACCATGTCCGTGACGCCCTGGTCCCTGCGTGTGGCTGAAATCATTCTTTACTCTGCCAAGGAGACCATGGAGTTTGGCAGTCTCGAGCCCGGGCGTTTTCATTCCGATCGAGACAAGAAAATCGTGTTTTTCGCCGAGGCCGTGGAGCAGGATGGCAGCTTGTCCAATGTGTTTATTCAGCGCCGCAACGAGTCCAGCGTTGAGGTCTCGGTTTCGCGCAAGGGTCAACTCACGCCGGCAGATGAGAACGGCTGGCGTACCATGTTGTTGTTTGACGGCAAGCGTTACGAGGGGGTTCCCGGCACGCTGGGATACAACTTGATGGAATTTGAGGAAGAAGGCGTGCCCCTGAAACCACCAGTCATCGAGGCGCGCCTGGATAGGCCGGAAATGATGGATATTCGGGATTTGCTTGATGGAGACGGCCCTGCGGTCATGGCCGAACTGCAATGGCGCCTGTCTGCCCCGATTAGTATTCTTGTCCTGACCTTGCTGGCGGTGCCCATGGCCAAAACCAGTCCGCGCCAGGGCCGCTACGCCAAGGTTATTTTCGCGATACTCATGTACCTGTTGTATTCAAACCTGCTGGGTATTTCCAGGTCCTGGCTGGAAGATGACAAGATTCCGGTCGCCGCGGGGGTGCTCTGGCCCCACCTGTTAATGGTGATAGTGGCCATGGTTATGCTGGCGGTCCAGTCGCGCATCTTGCGCAGAATTTTCCGGCGCCGTCGGATTGTGGCGCCGGCATGAATATACTGGACAGGTACATTCTGCGCGCAATCAGCGGCACCAGCGCGCTGGTACTCGGCCTCCTGACAGGCCTGAACGGTTTTGTCGTGTTTGTCGGCCAACTCGATGATGTCGGCAGGGGGACCTACGGGATCTGGGACGCAGTGGTCTACTCATTGCTCATGATGCCAACCCAGACGTTTGACCTGATGCCCGTGGCCGCGCTGCTGGGCAGCTTGATGGGACTGGGCCGCCTGGCGGCGCAAAGCGAGCTCACCGTGATGCGTGCGGCCGGAGTGTCACCCTGGAGGCTGGCCCTGTCTGCCTTGAGCGTGGGTCTCATACTAACGTTGGCGACCGCTGCCCTGGGTGAATACATCGCCCCACCCATGGAGCGCTACGCTACGCAACAAAGGGCAATGGCCAGGAACGCGGACCTGCACTTCGACAGTGGCCAGAGTGTATGGCTCAAGCATGACGGGCAGATTATCAATGCCAGGGCCCAGGCGGACGGAAACTGGGAAGGCGGGGTCTACCTGTTCGGTTTTGATGACGACCGCAACCTTATCAGCATGGGTCGGGCCGAGCGGGCGAGCATGTACCCGGATGGTCTTTGGCACCTTGAAGGACTGGATGAATCAACCTTCGATAACGGCGTGGTCAGTATCAGCTCGGAATTGGATCACCCGCTTGAACCGGGGCTGAGTCCCGAACTGATGGGATTGTCCGAGATTCGCCCACAGACCATGTCGGTCCGGGACCTTTACGGTTACAGCAGTTACTTGAAACGCAACAATCTGGATGCCGGGTCCTATGACATCATCATGTGGTTCAGAATTGCCGGTATCCTGTCGGTCGCGATAATGACAACTCTGGCTGTCC
>JAPHSC010000144.1 GCA_026193125.1 Gammaproteobacteria bacterium | reverse complement strand
CATGGCCCAGCCAGCCAATGTCGTCGCACCCCAGTTTCACCTCAGGCAATTGAAGGAGATGAAGGAATATGGCGGCGCGGCGCTCACCACCGGCCTCACCGAACAGGCTATCTCGAAATTCCTTGAAAGTGACCCGAGCCTGGGCATTGCCATACAGCGCGCCCATGGGATTTTCGGCGAACTACAGCAAACTGAGCCTGAATTGCTGGCGCAGGACGAGCGCGATCAACTCAGAAGCACCCAGGAAGGGTTTATCAATTTCTACAACAGCGACGCCATAAACCCCTATGTTGCGTTGGCTGCCCAGGGCCCATGGATAGTAACTCTCAAAGGTGCGGTGGTTTTCGATTGTGGCGGCTATGGCATGCTCGGGTACGGCCATGCCCCTGAGGCGGTACTGGCAAGCATGAATCAGCCCCATGTGATGGCGAATATCATGACCCCCAGCATCAGCCAGATGCGTTTTATCCGTGCCTTGCGCAGGGAACTGGGTCATACCCGCAAGAATGGCAATCCTTTTGAGCGGATTCTGTGCCTGAACAGCGGCTCGGAATCGGTAGGTATCGGCTCCCGCATCGCGGACATCGGGGCCAAGGAATTGACCGACCCGGGTGCCCGGCACGCCGGCAAGAAAATTCATGGGTTGACGTTGAAGGGAAGTTTCCACGGCCGTACTGACCGACCTGCTCGCCACTCAGACTCCACCATGAAAGCCTATCGCAAGCACCTGGCCTCGTTCCGCGATGCCGACTACCTGCTGACCGTAGAGCCAAACAATATCGCGGCCCTGGAGGCCGTATTCGCACGCGCGGACAAGGACAATTTCTTTATTGAAGCCTTTTTCATGGAACCTGTCATGGGCGAGGGCAACCCCGGCCACGCCATCGAACCGACCTTTTATGCCAGGGCAAGGGAACTGACCGAGAAACATGGCTGCCTGTTCCTGGTGGACTCCATCCAGGCAGGTATCCGTGCCCATGGCGTACTCTCGATCACTGATTACCCGGGCTTCCAGGACCTGCCACCACCCGATATGGAGACCTACTCCAAGGCCCTCAACGCGGGACAATACCCGCTGTCAGTGCTTGCCTTGTCGGGACGTGCGGCAACGTTATACAGAGAGGGCGTGTACGGTAATACCATGACCAGTAACCCGCGCGCACTGGATATTGCTGTGACGGTGCTGGAGACATTGAGTCAGTCGGTTCGCGAGAACATTCGGACCCGTGGCAGGCAATTGCTGGAAGGTCTGAAAAAGCTGGCGGAAGAAACAGGTGATGCCATAAGCAAGGTCCAGGGTACCGGCTTGTTGCTCAGCGTGGAGTTGCACCCCCGCTATAAGTGCTACGGCGCTGGCAGCACCGAAGAATACATGCGTCGCAAAGGTCTCGGTGTCATCCATGGAGGAACCAATTCGCTGCGCTTTACCCCTTACTTCCTTATGACTTCGGCGGATGTTGACTTGGTCGTTGAACTTACCCGGGATGCCCTGATAAACGGACCCACCCATTAGGGCAGGCCTGGAGTACAGCCCGTCATGTGTCGGACTCGCAACAGACCGGACGGTGACTGGCTTGCCATGGCCCGCCAGTCACCGTATGTTTTCCCCGCTGTCAGCGGTTTGACGGCGAGGTAGACATACATGGTATTCAAGGCGCGACAGAAGCTCGGCAAGTACCGCATAGAAGGGTGTATTGCAAAAGGTCCCCTGACCTCCGTGTACAGCGCAACTGACCCGGTGATGGGTATTCGGGTGGCGCTGAAAATTCCCCACCAGAATATTGATCCGTCCACACTTGAAGACTTCCACAAAGAGGTCAGGGTGGCGGTGCGGGTGCAGCATGAAAATGTGTTACCGGTGCTGGATGCCAGAGAAATGGATGGGCATTTCGTGCTGGTAACGCCTTTGGGCAAGGAAACCCTGGGGGACCGCCTGGAGCGCAGACTGGCCACGGCTACCGCGCTGGAACTGGCTGAGCAGGCGATTGCCGCTGTGGCTCACGCCCATTCCATGAAAATCATTCATTGCGATATCAAGCCCGAGAATTTTATTCTTTTCCCGGGAAATCATCTGCGCTTGTCGGATTTCGCGTTTGCCAAGAAATGCTTGCGCACGGTCAAGGCGTCCGGCTCTGGCACCCTGGGTTACATCGCGCCGGAACAGGCCATGGGACGACCGGTATTCCAGTCAGATGTTTTCGCCCTCGGTCTGGTCCTTTACCGCATGTTCTCCGGAAAACTTCCGGGATGGCCGTACGACTGGCCACCGGTC
Organism: Gammaproteobacteria bacterium; assembly: GCA_026193125.1. Lineage (GTDB taxonomy): Bacteria > Pseudomonadota > Gammaproteobacteria > Steroidobacterales > BM003 > CAKZML01. The sequence continues at coordinate 215 of JAPHSC010000144.1, read as the reverse complement.
GGATTCGAGCGGCTAAAACAACGGGCGCATCCGGACCTGATCGAATTTATACGCAAATCTCTGGAAGTGAAGTCAAGCGACCGTTTCCAGGACGCGATCGAAATGCAAATCGCCTTTGCCAGGATAAAATCCCCGGCGCGGCGGCCAAGGGGGGAAAAACGCAGCCCGCTCACCCTTACCCCGCTCTGGCAGACGCCGTTGACCAAGGAGTACCT
>JAPHSC010000388.1 GCA_026193125.1 Gammaproteobacteria bacterium | reverse complement strand
CTGCCAGCCTTCCCGGCTTGTCGTGTTGCCACACACCACGTTGCTGGGACAGGTACCGTTCGATCACCCCGCGTTCGTGGGCCAGCATATAACACAGGCAATATTCAGCCATCTGCCTGCCAAACACGCCTTTTACCCCGCTAAGCAGGTAGTTTCTGGGCAGGCCCGGGTTCAGCATTGGCTCCACCCCCGCCCAGGTTGACTGGGCCCAGCGCAAGGCTGGCAGAGCCGAAAGGGCAGGCGCGAGCAAGTCAGGCGGACCCAGCGCGATCTGCACGTGTTCGACTCCTGGCGGCAAAGCCAGGGGATCACTGGCTTCGAGTACCTCCAGGTCAACCAGGCCGGCCTCACGAATATACTGGTGATACATCGCAGCCTGACGGTCCAGAATCAATAGTTTCGTCATTGCGATAATCCGAAAGGTAGTACTACTCGATGGGTATGGCCGTGCGCTTGATCACCGTGCGCAGGGCGAAGCCGGAGTGGACACGGGCCACACCGGGCAGACGCGTAAGTTGCTGGTAGTGCAGGCGTTCGAAGTCCGGTGCGTTGGCGACCACGACCCGCAGCAGGTAATCCGAGTCGCCGGTCATCAAGTAGCACTCCATAACCTCCGGCACCCGTCTGACCGCTGCCTCGAACTCCTCCAGGTCCTTTTGCTGCTGTCGCTGCAGGGTTATGCGAACAAACACGTTTCCCGGCAGACCTGCCTTGGCTGCGTTTACCAGGCCCACATAGCCATCAATCACGCCCGCGTCCTCCAGCACGCGAACCCGTCGCAGGCAGGCGGATTCGGATAGATTCACTCTGCGCGCCAACTCGACGTTACTGATTCGGCCGTCAGTCTGCAATTCACGCAGAATGGCCCGATCGGTCTTATCTGGAAGTATTTTCGAATTTTCCATCAGAAAACCACCCTGAAGCAACGTAATCTTGCGATTCTCGCCGCAAGAGATATTGATTAGCAAGTTAATTGCAGCGACTAACGGGTAATATGAACGGCTACCGGCAGATTGTGCCTGGTCTAACTTGAGGGAGTTTTCATCATGCTCATTGGTGTACCAAAAGAAATAAAAAATCATGAATACCGTGTCGGCCTGGTTCCCTCAAGTGTCAGGGACCTGGTGCACGCAGGCCATGAGGTGGTTGTGCAGACCGGTGCGGGCGCGGGTATCGGCAGCAGCGACGAAGAGTACGTCGCCGCCGGTGCGCGGATTGCCGATAGCGCCAAAGCGATATTCGAACAGGCCGAGATGATCGTGAAGGTCAAGGAACCCCAACTGGTGGAATGCGAGATGTTGCGCCCCGGTCAGGTCCTGTTCACCTATCTTCACCTGGCCCCGGATCCCAAGCAGACCGCAGCGCTGATGAAAAGCGGCGCCACTGCCATTGCCTACGAGACTGTTACCGCCGCCGATGGCAGTTTGCCATTACTGGTTCCCATGAGTGAAGTGGCCGGTCGCATGTCCATCCAGGTGGGGGCGTACTGCCTGCAGAAGGCCAATGGCGGCTCAGGGGTGCTGCTGGGCGGAGTGCCCGGCGTCGCGCCTGGAAAGGTCGTGATTATTGGAGGAGGCGTGGCGGGTACCGGGGCGGCTGAAATGGCCGTGGGCTTGCGTGCCGACGTCGTGGTCATTGACCGTTCCCTCACGCGCCTGCGTGAGCTGTCAGACCTTTTCGGGAATCAGCTCAAGACCGTTTACTCTACCTATGACTCCATTGATCGATACGTAACCGATGCTGACCTGGTAGTGGGCTCGGTATTGTTGCCGGGAGCCGCAGCTCCCAAGTTGGTGACCCGGGACATGGTCAAGCGCATGCGGACCGGCTCGGCCCTGGTGGATATTGCCATTGACCAGGGAGGTTGCTTTGAGACCAGTCGTCCAACCAGCCATGCAGATCCCATTTATGTGGAAGAGGGTTGCGTTCACTATTGCGTGACCAATATGCCTGGCGCGGTTGCCCGCACTTCAGCCTATGCCCTGAACAACGCCACCTTGCCATTTGTGCATGCGTTGGCCGGCAAGGGCTGGCAAAAGGCTGTGCATGAGGACGAACACCTGCTGAATGGCTTGAATATTCATGCAGGCAAGGTTACCTACAAGGCAGTGGCCGATAACCTGGGCCTGGAATACGTACCCTACGGCGGCTGATACCTGATCAGACCCGGCCTGTAAGAGGGCAGGCAACTGGTGGTTGCTTGTCCTTTTTTTCGCCCGGCAACTACAATGCACGGTCTTTTCAGGCCAGCCTACGCAGTTGTCCAGGCATCAAACGGCGGAGTACAGCCATGTATGAATTCAAACAGTTCTATATCAATGGGCAATGGGTAGACCCCGCAACCCCGTGCACCGGTGAGGTCATCAATCCAGCCAGCGAATCCGTCGTGGGAATCATTTCGATGGGCTCACCCGCCGATGTGGACAAGGCTGTTACCGCCGCAAGGAACGCTTTTACCGGCTATTCGCGTAGCAGTAAGCAGGAGCGCATAGAGCTTCTGGAGGTGATCCTTGCCGAGTATGACAAGCGCCGGGAAGACGTTGCTATGGCCATCTGCGACGAGATGGGCGCGCCCTTGTGGCTCGCCAGGGGCGCGCAGGTAGACTCGGGTAACCAGCACATTGGCGCCGCATTG
>JAPHSC010000094.1 GCA_026193125.1 Gammaproteobacteria bacterium | reverse complement strand
AGCGCCAGTCCGGTGATTTTATTATCAGGAGCAGGGACAACTTATATAGCTATTCGCTTGCAGTTGCGGTCGACGACGCCCGGCAAGAGATTACTGAAGTCATACGTGGAGCAGACCTGTTGCAGCAGACTCCACGCCAGATTTTCATCATGCAGCATTTAGGGCTAGAACCTCCAGCCTATGGTCACGTTCCCGTAGCAACGGATTCCAACGGCCAAAAGCTGAGCAAGCAAAGTGGTGCGCTGCCTTTAGATAACACAAAGCCAGAAGAAAACCTGGTCATGGCCATGAAAATGCTGGGGATGCCTGTCTCTCCGGAGGTGTCCGGTGCAGGCCTGCACGAACTGCTGGACTGGGGGGTGGCTAATTTCCGGCTTGAGGCATTGAAAGGAATCAAGACGCAAGCCATTGATTTTTGGCTATGATCTGCGGATGAATAGTGTACAATTTTGTGCACTGCCACGAAAAGCGGCCGGAATACCGTAATCGGCCACAGGCAGGCAGCGGCGGAGCCCTATATGAGGCTCCTGATTTTTAACCCAAATGCCGGGTAAATGCATGAACAAGCCAAGAATTATCAAGAAATATCCCAATCGTCGGTTGTATGACACCGAGGAGAGTCGCTACATCACCCTGGCCGATATTCGAAGCCTGGTTATGCACAAAGTAGATTTCATGGTAATTGACAAGAAGAGTCAGGAAGACATCACCCGAAACATTTTGCTGCAGGTTATCAGTGAGCAAGAACAGCTGGGTGATCCGATCATGAGTCGCGAATTTCTGGCGCATGTTATTCGCTCCTACGGTGACACCATGCAGTCCATGGTTGGTAGCTACCTGGAACAAAGCCTAAAACTCTTCATGGATCAGCAGCAACAAGTACGCGACAGGATAAAGAGCGTAGTGGGTATAGATCCTGTTGGAATGGTCACGGGAGTGGCGCAGAAAAATTATCAGCGCTGGAAGACTGTGCAAGAAGATTTGCTGCGAACATTCGGCGGTACCTCGAGCCATCCGGAAGCCCAGGCGGAGCCGCCTAAGGCCACACCCAAGACCACGCCCCAGGCGAGGAAGAAGGCCAAAGGCAGCCATAAGGCAAAGTGATAATAGGGGGCTGCGAGGCCCCCTCTTTATATATGCCCAGGTCGCATCCTTCATAATGATAAAGACCAGCGCCTTTGAACCAGCACGACTGCTCGGAAACCGGCACCTTCAGACCATTTTGCCAAACGCTGGCTTACGGCGAACCCGGCGCAGCTGCCTGAAACGGGAAACACTGGAACTCCCGGATGGCGATTTCTTGCACCTGGACTGGCTCGCCAGCGGTGCCAAGGACCACGCTGCGCCACTGCTACTGTGTCTACATGGACTTGAGGGTTCCAGCCAGTCTAACTATGCTGCAGACCTTGTTTTCCAGGCACAGAATGCCGGATGGAACGCCCTCGTTATGCATTTCAGGGGGTGTAGCGGAACCGTCAATCGGCTCCCCCGTAGCTACCACGCCGGAGAGACTGCAGACCTGCTGTTGGTTCTGGAGCACATACGCAAACGACACCAGGGACCCTTGTTTGTGGCGGGCTATTCCCTGGGTGGCAATATGTTGCTGAAGCACCTCGGCGAGCAAGGCCATGGATCCCCCATAGACGCCGCGGTGGCCGTGTCAGTGCCATTCGACCTGCACGGTGCAGCCTTATCCATTGACAAGGGATTTGGCCGCCTTTATCAGTACGCGCTGATGCGTAAAATGAAGGGCAGAGTCCGCGCCAAACGCTCGCAGCTTAGCGGTCTGATTGATGTTGAGCGGGCTCTGAAGACTCGTAACTTCACCGAATTCGATGAGCAGGTTACTGCCCCGCTACATGGCTTTTTGGGGTATGAGGACTATTACAATCGCTGTAGCAGTATTCATTTCATGAAGCGGATAGCAACACCTACCCTGGTCCTGCACGCCAGGGACGATCCTTTCCTGGATTCGACCTACCTGCCCACCGAGGAGCATATTTCGGATTTAGTTACTATCGAATACAGCGCCAAGGGTGGCCATGTGGGTTTCCTGGGACAAAAAAAACCGTGGCAACCCGCATTGTGGTTGCCACGGCGTATCATGGAGTATTTTGGCGAGCAGGTCTGAGCCTCGTCAACCCGGTCACCAAATTAGACGCCTATTGAGCCGGCGCTTCTTCCAGTTCCTTCATACTCAGGCGTACACGTCCCTGGCGGTCCACTTCAAGGACCTTCACCCGCACTACGTCGCCTTCCTTCAAAGCGTCACTGACTTTCTCCACCCGCTGATGGGAAATCTGGGAAATATGCACCAGACCATCCTTGCCCGGGAGGATCTCGACAAATGCGCCGAAGTCCATAAGGCGCTGCACACGGCCTTCATATATCTGGCCCACTTCCACTTCCGCGGTGATGAGGTCAATACGCTTGCGCGCCGCACGGCCTGACTCCGCATCCACCGAGGCAATCTTGATGGTACCGTCGTTTTCAATATCGATGGTGGCACCGGTCGTCTCGGTAATTTCGCGAATCACACTGCCGCCCTTGCCAATTACGTCGCGAATCTTCTCGGGATCGATCTTGAAGGTCATGATGGTCGGAGCCCAGTCAGACATTTCCGAACGAGGAGTTTCAAGGACCTTGTTCATTTCACCGAGAATATACAGACGTGCGTCCCGAGCCTGGGCCAGGGCGTCTTGCATGATCTCGCGGGTAATGCCTTCGATTTTGATATCCATCTGCAGGGCGGTTATACCGTTATCGGTTCCCGCCACCTTGAAGTCCATGTCACCCAGGTGATCCTCGTCACCCAGGATATCGGTTAGCACGGTATACCTGTCACCGTCTTTCACCAGACCCATCGCCACACCGGCCACCGGCGCCTTGATCGGCACGCCGGCATCCATCAAAGCAAGGCTTGTGCCACAAACAGAAGCCATCGAGCTCGAACCATTGGACTCCGTAATCTCCGAGACGACACGAATGACGTAGGGAAATTCCTCAGTCGTAGGCATTACGGCCTGAATACCACGCTTGGCCAGCTTGCCGTGACCGATTTCCCGGCGCTTTGGCGAACCGACGAAGCCGGTCTCGCCTACAGAGTATGGAGGGAAATTGTAATGCAGCATGAAGGCTTCACGACGTTCGCCTTCCAGCGCATCGATAATCTGGGAGTCGCGACCAGTCCCCAGAGTGGTGACCACGATCGCCTGGGTCTCACCGCGTGTAAACAATGCGGAGCCATGAGCGCGCGGCAGCACGCCCGTGCGTACAGCAATCGGCCGTACCGTGCGCGTGTCGCGACCGTCTATACGTGGAGCACCATTCAGGACCCGGTTCCGAACCGTCGAGCTTTCCAGCTTGGAGAGGGCGGTAGATACCTGATCACGGCCCCAGCGGGCATCTTCAGCCCCGGACAAGAACTCAACTGCAGCGGCCTTGATTTCGCCAACACGGGTATAGCGTTCCTGCTTGTCAGAAATCTGGTAAGCCTCTTCCAATGCGGCTGCGGCCTGGCCCGATACTGCCGAGGCTAACTCTGGGTCAGCCACGGGGGCCACCCAGTTCCAGGACGGTTTGCCCGCCTCCGCAACAAGTTCATTGATCGCCTTGATGGCAACCTGCATCGCCTCATGACCGAACATCACAGCGCCCAGCATGACATCCTCAGGCAGGCGGTTTGCTTCAGACTCCACCATCAACACAGCGTGCTCGGTACCGGCGACCACCAGATCCAGGGCTGAACCCTTCAGTTGATCTGCGGTCGGGTTCACCACGTACTGATTATCGATATAGCCGACTCGGGCACCACCAATCGGGCCGTTGAATGGCATGCCAGACAAGGCCAGCGCGGCAGAGGCGCCTATCATTGCCGGGATATCCGGGTCCACCTGGGTATTCATGGAAACCACGGTGGCGATAACCTGAACTTCGTTCACAAAGCCCTTGGGGAACAGCGGCCGAACGGGACGATCAATCAGACGGGAGGTCAGAGTTTCCTTTTCACTGGGGCGACCTTCGCGCTTGAAGAACCCGCCCGGGATCTTTCCAGCGGCATAGGTTTTTTCCTGGTAGTTCACCGTAAGCGGGAAAAATCCCCGACTCGGGTCAGCAGTCTTGCTGCCAACTGCGGTAACCAGAACAACCGTGTCTGACATATTGACCAACACAGCGCCATCAGCCTGCCGAGCAATTTCTCCGGTTTCGATGGTTACGGTATGCTCGCCGTACTGAAAGGACTTCTTAATAATTGCCACGTTACATTTTCCTTGAATAGGAATTCCGTCGATGGTTAGGATCCGGACTGCTTATCGGCGCAGACCAAGCGTGCTGATCAGGTCGCGGTAGCGGGCCTGATCTTTCTCTTTCAGGTAGTCCAGCAACTTGCGACGTTGGTTAACCATCTTGAGCAGACCACGACGTGAGTGATGGTCTTTTTTATGCGTGGCGAAATGCCCGGTAAGTTCCGAGATGCGCGCGGACAGCAACGCAACCTGGACCTCGGGTGATCCCGTGTCGGCTGTGCCACGACCATGCTGGGATACAATTTCGCTCTTTTGTTCTGTGCTTAAAGGCATTTCAAGTTTCTCCTGATGGCCCAGACTCCAAGTTGCTGGGCCCTGAATTAAGCCCGCTATTTTAACCTGTTAGCAGACTTGTAAACAAGTTGGTATTCAGTCACTTGCCCTCAGGCAAGCCCAATTCCAGCCGAAGAGCCGGAAACATGCGTTGCGGGACCAGTATTCCGCCATCTTCGGCCTTGGCAATCGCCACAAACTCGCCCCTGGGCCCGAATACCCTGACCTTGCCCCGGGCCGCGGTGGCAGGGGAAGCAACTTTCCGCCCCTGGAACAAGTACTCGACTGAAGCCGCGTCCAGGTCCACCCGTGGCCAGTCCGCCAGGGGAGAATCTACCGGTAACAAGGCCTCATCCTGCCTGCCCTCGTTCGCCATCCTCTCCAGCGTCTCGAAATCAAGCATGGGCAACTCGCCAAAGCTGCCCACCCCCGTCCGACGCAGAACCTCGACATGTGCGAGCGTTCCCAGACGACCGGCAACATCCTCCATCAGGGAGCGAATATAGGTGCCCTTGGAGCATCGCACGTCACAAGTCAGGCGATCCGCGTCAAAACTCAGCAGGTTCAATGAATGGATCACTATGGGTCGGGCCGGCCGCTCTATGTGCTCTCCCTTTCGAGCCATTTCGTACAGGCGCCGCCCCTTAACCTTAAGCGCAGAGTACATTGGCGGCACCTGCTCACCGGCGCCGAGAAAACTGTCCAGGACGCGCCTGATATCCGACTCCTGCAGGCATGGAACCGGCACCTCCTCAATTACCTCGCCATCAGCATCGGCCGTATCGGTCCGCTGCCCTAATCGGGCCGTGACCCGGTAGGTCTTGTCCGCATCAAGCAGGAAAGCTGACACTTTGGTCGCCTCACCGAAGCACAATGGGAGCATCCCACTTGCCAGCGGATCAAGGCTGCCCGTGTGACCAGCCTTGCGGGCATTGAATATTTTCTTGGCTCTTTGCAGTGCCGCATTCGACGTGCAGCCTGAGGGCTTGTCCAGGAGCAAAATGCCGTTGATCACCCTGCGGAGTGCTTTTGGAGCTACCATCATCAACTTCGGTTCGAATCAGGAATCGCTGGAATCGTCCGCTGCCGCCCGATCGCTGGCCACAGCTTCATCAATAAGACTGGTGACCCGCAGAGCCTGTTCCAGGGTCTGATCATATTCGAAGTGCAACTCCGGCACCCTGCGCAAACGCATCTCCCGGCTAAGCAACTGGCGAATTTTCCCGGCGGAACTGGCCAAAGCCTCAGTCAGAACCGCACGATCGGCATTCAGATCGAAGGACGAATAAAAAATCCTGGCATGCGACAAATCACGGCTGACCTTGACCTCTGTTATCGTAATTTTCTCCAGCCGGGGATCCTTCAGCCGAAGCCGAACTATTTCACTGACTGAGCGCTGGATTTCCTCAGCGATCCGCTGACTACGATGAAATTCTCTCGGCATACCGTTATCACCAACTCGCTATATAAAGCGAGCAATCTCTATGCGCTCGAAACATTCAATCTGATCGTCAACCTTGATGTCATTGTAGCCCTTCACGCCAATACCACACTCGGTACCGGACTTGACTTCGTTAACGTCATCCTTAAATCGACGTAGCGACTCGAGTTCACCCTCGTAGATCACCACATTGTCGCGCAGCACCCGGATCGGATTGTTTTTGCGAACTGTTCCCTCAGTCACAATACAACCTGCCACCGCGCCAAACTTCGGCGAGCGGAAGACATCACGAACCTGGGCTATGCCAACAATCTGCTCACGAATTTCCGGCGCCAGCTTGCCGTTGATGGCCGCTTTCACATCATCTATGGCTTCGTAAATGATGCTGTAGTAACGCATGTCCACGCCCGAATCCTTGACCGCATTGCGGGCACCGGCATCGGCTCTGACATTAAAGCCGATGATGATCGCGTCGGATGCAGCAGCAAGATTTACATCTGACTCTGTAATACCACCAACTGAGCTGGCGATCACGTTCACCTTAATCTCATCGCTGGACAACTTGGTCAGTGAGTCTTTCAATGCCTCAGCGCTACCTTGGACGTCTGCCTTGATCAACAACTGCACGCTGTCAGCCTGGCTTTCCGTGTACCGTTGGAATACGTCTTCCAACTTCGCGCTGGCCTGGCTGGCCAATTTGACCTCGCGCACCTTGCTCAGGCGCATTTCGGCCACTTCGCGCGCCCTGCGCTCGTCGGCCACGACTTGCAGGTCGTCGCCGGCATTTGGCGAACCAGACAAACCGAGCACCACGGCTGGCATCGAGGGGCCTGCGGTTTGAATCGGCTTGCCGTCCTCGTCAAACATGGCCCGAACACGACCATAAACATGACCCGCAAGCACCATGTCACCAGTATGCAAAGTACCCCGGTTCACCAGAACGGTGGCCACTGCGCCACGTCCTTTCTCAAGGCTGGATTCAATAACCACGCCGATTGCCGGACCGTCCACCGGGGCCTTGAGCTCCAGCACCTCAGCCTGCAACAGTATGGCATCCAGCAGATCGTCAATGCCCTCGCCGGTTTTGGCAGATACATTGACAAACATGTTTTCGCCACCCCAGTCCTCAGGGATGACATTGTGTTGCGAAAGTTCGTTCTTTACCCTGTCCAGGTCAGCTTCCGGTCGATCAATTTTGTTGATCGCAACCACCAGGGGAACGCCCGCAGCCCGGGCATGCTGAATTGCCTCCACCGTCTGCGGCATCACACCATCATCGGCAGCCACCACCAGGATCACGATATCAGTCACCTGTGCACCACGGGCACGCATTGCCGTGAAGGCAGCATGGCCGGGCGTATCCAGAAAAGTGACTCCACCCTTCTTGGTAATTACGTGATAAGCACCAATGTGCTGGGTAATTCCACCTGCTTCACCCGCGGTAACGCGAGTGGTACGAATGAAGTCAAGCAGCGAGGTCTTGCCATGATCAACATGGCCCATGACGGTAACCACCGGCGCTCGCGGTAGCGCTTCGCCAGCCTCGGCGATTGCGTCTTCAATAATCTTGTCTTCAAGTTCAGAGTCGCTGACCGTCTTGACGGTGTGACCCATCTCCTCCACCACCAGCGTCGCGGTTTCCTGATCAATGGTCTGATTGATCGTTACCATCAGGCCCATCTTGAACATTGCCTTGATGACTTCGTTAGCCTTGATAGCCATGCGCTGGGCCAACTCGCTAACTGTAATACTCGCCGGGATCAATACCTCTCGCACGACCGGAGCTGTTGGCATTTCGAATCCGTGCTGACCATCGCCAGACGATGCACCGGCACGGCGGCGGCCAGCCTTTTTGGGCTTGCGCCGACCTTTGCTATCGGTAGAGACATGCAATTCCTTACGGCCATAGCGAGTCTGGCGCTCTTTCTCACGCTCTTTCTCACGTGCTTCACGCTTTTCGCGCAGAGCCCGCTCGGCATCCTGCCGCTTGCGCTCCTCTTCCTCCAAATCGCGCGCCCGCTGCTCGGCAGCTCTGCGTGCATCTTCCTCCGCATCGGTTCTCTTGCGCGCATCGTCTTCACGTTTCTGCGCCTCGGCCTGCTCGGCTGCTTTCGCCGCCTGGATGCGAGCCTCTTCTTCACGTTCCAGTGCAAGCTTCGCCTCTTCCTCTTCCAACCTTGCCTTGTCCAGTTCGTCCTGCTCGGAGCGCGCCGCTTCTTGCAGAACGTCACGGCTTACATAGGTTCGCTTCTTGCGTACTTCCACATTTACGGTATGGGTACGACCCTGGCTACCGGCGGTACGCAAAGTGGTTGTTGATTTGCGGTTGAGCGTAATTTTCCTGGGACCGGTGACTGCACCCTCAGCGTGGCCGTGACTCGTCCGCAGATGAGTCAGCAGCTTCATCTTCGCATCGTCGCTAATGATGTCTTCCGAACCACTGGCCGTTATGCCGGCTTCCGCCAATTGGGTAAGGAGGCGCTCGACCGGGACCTTTAGTACTTCAGCAAACTGTGCGACGGTAACGTCAGCCATATTGGGTGCTCCTAGTTCAGCTGCCGCTCTCGGCAGACTCAGAATCCTCGAACCAGTGTGCCCGAGCGCTCATAATCAGCTTTCCCGCGCGCTCTTCGTCCATTTCGTCCAATTCCATCAGGTCGTCAACCGCCAGTTCCGCCAAATCTTCGCGGGTGCAAGCACCCTTGGCAGCCAATTGCATCGCGGTCGCCTTGTCCATACCCTCAAGATCAAGCAGGTCCTGGGCGGGTTCCGCCGCGTCAATCACCTCTTCTGATGCAATTGCCTGGGTAAGCAACACGTCGCGTGCACGGTTGCGCAATTCATTCACGACATCTTCATCAAACTCATCAATCGCGTTGAGCTCGCCAACCGGCACGTAGGCAATTTCTTCCACGCTGGAGAAACCTTCCTGCACCAGGATTGCGGCAACCTCCTCATCCACGTCAAGTTGCTTCATGAAAGCCTCGACCAGGGTGCGAGATTCCTGCTCACCCTTCTCTTCCGCGTCGGTCTCGGTCATCACGTTGAGCTCCCAACCGGTAAGCTCGCTGGCCAAACGAATATTCTGACCGCCGCGACCAATAGCCTGGGACAGTTTCTCCTCGTCAACCGCGATATCCATGCTATGGGAATCCTCATCCATGACGATGGAAACAACATCCGCGGGAGACATGGCATTAATCACAAACTGAGCGGGATTTTCATCGTACATAATGATGTCCACGCGCTCGCCGGCCAATTCATTGGATACGGCCTGCACTCTTGACCCGCGCATGCCCACGCAGGCACCGACCGGATCGATACGCGAATCGTGACTGCGCACAGCAATCTTTGCGCGCAAACCAGCATCACGGGCTGCACCCATGATCTCAATCAGGCCCTGGCCAACTTCCGGCACTTCGAGCTTGAACAATTCGATCAGAAACTCCGGTGATGTGCGGGTAAGAAACAGCTGCGGGCCACGAGCTTCGGAGCGAACCTCGCGCAACAGCGCCTTGACGCGGTCCTGGGTGCGAATGGGTTCACGGGGAATAAGGTGTTCGCGGGGAATGAAACCCTCGGCGTTGCCACCCAAATCCACGAATACCCCGTTGCGGTCCACGCGCTTGACCAGACCGCTGAGTAACTCCCCTACCCGGCTCGTGTACTCGTCGATAACCTGCATGCGTTCGGCTTCTCGCACCTTCTGTACGATGACCTGCTTGGCCGTCTGAGCCGCAATTCTACCGAAGGGCATGGACTCCATGGGCTCCTCGACAAACTCCCCGGGCTGGGCGTTCTCGTCAAGGTCCAGGGCATCT
>JAPHSC010000270.1 GCA_026193125.1 Gammaproteobacteria bacterium | reverse complement strand
TCGCCAGGCTCACGCTTGCTGGTGCCGTTGAACATCATATGTTCGAAAAAATGTGACAGACCTGTGATACCAGGATGCTCATTGCGAGCGCCCGCGCGCACCCAGTGGTACCAGGCAACATTGGGAATATCCTGGTCCGGCCAGACGATGATTTTCAGGCCATTTTCCAGGGTTCGGCTTTGTATGTTCTCTGACCCGGCCAGGGCATCCCTGGCGTGGCCGGAGGCGGCACATGACAACAGCAGCAGACCGGCTAACAATCCGACGAAATAACGTAACATGGCATCCCCCTGGCCATTCCGCATAAGGAAGTGCCAAGACTAGCACCGATGACGGGCTTCGGGACACCGGGCTGCCACCTCAACCCGGGTCTAGCGCGCCCGACTTTCCTGCATGCAGACCTCGTCCAACTCCAGCCCTACGCAATCGACCGCCACCGGCGCCGATGCTGCCTGCAGTTGCGGATAGCGGCTGTCCGCGTGCTGCTGAATCGCCTCAATCCGCGGCCCGCCCAGGGCCAGGGCCGCCAACAAGGCGCCTAAAATTACCAGGGTTTCAATCGTGTCCATCATTATTTACCCTCGCCAGTGTCTTGCTATTCACACTAGGGCAAAGGAGGCTCATGAGCTGAGCCAGCACAGAAAAATCGCTGCCTACTTCCGCCGGATCTTCCAGGCCCAGAGCAGGGACTTGATGGATGAGTCGAGTGACGGATCGCTATCGTGCACGGTCTTGATATCGGAGACCGTGTATACGGCCTCGGGATCGACCTCATGAATAATCTTTACAAGGCTGGGCACCTTGCGTCTGGGTACGACGACCAGGATCACTTCCACGGGTGCCTGGCTGCCCGTACTGCCCGACAGGCGAACAGGGCGATAGCCAGCCTCACGCAGTGTATCGGCCAGCAGGTGCTCGCTATTCTTGGAAATCGCCCGCACCAGTTCAGTTCCTATGGCGGCCCGGGATTCCAGCCAGATGCCCACCCAGTTACCCGAGGCAAACCCGGCTGCATAGGCGATAACCAGGTACCACTGATCCAGGTTGGCGATAACCCCGCCTACCGCCAAGATCCACACCATGCTTTCGAGGAAGCCCACCAGGGTAGCCACCAGGCCGTGACCACGTATGACCATGATGAACCGGAACGTGCCCAGGGATACGTCCACCACCCGGGCGAAGAAGATAATGGGGATCAACCAATAAGGGTTAAACTCTGCAAACGACATCAGTATAAGCTGCCTTTCAATACGCGCTGCGCCCTTCCGACCCCCGCGGTCATACCCTGGCGATCAGCTGATTCTACTTTAAACCGGTGCTCTTGCGCCGGTTCCTTGTTGCATCAATCTGTGCGGGGGTGCAACATCGCGTCTATCGCCAACCAAAACACCCATGCGATAAACACGTCTAGAAGATATCAGCCATGCACCTAGTCATACTCGCTTCCACCCTGGGCGTCCTGCTGATCATTTTCGCCGTTTCCCTGCTGCCACCGATACTGGTTTCGCTGTGGTACCAGGATGGACTGGTCACACAGTTTATATGGATACAGGCGATATGCGCGGCGACCGCAATTATGCTGTGGCTGGCCAGCCGCAAGAACAGGCCCCGCATGCGTAACCGGGATGGCTTCGCCATCGCCACCATGATGTGGGTAGTGGTAAGTGTGTTGGGCGCCCTGCCCTTTCTGCTGTGCCTGGATATGAGTCTGGCCGACTCGGTATTTGAGTCCACCTCAGCGTTCACCACCACTGGAGCCACAACTATCCTGGGTCTGGACACGCTGCCCAAGTCCTTGTTGTTCTACCGTCAGGAACTGCAATGGCTGGGTGGCATAGGTGTAATCATCTCGGCTATCGCCCTGCTGCCCATGCTGGGAGTCGGCGGTATGCAATTAATGCGGGCCGAAACCCCGGGGCCGGTAAAGGAAAACCAGCTGACTCCGCGTATACGTGGAACCGCCCAGGTAGTCTGGTTGCTCTACCTCGGTATCACTACCGCCTGCGCCCTGTGTTACTGGCTGGCGGGCATGAGTGCGTTTGATGCGGTGGCACACAGTTTCGCCACCGTCTCAACCGGGGGATTCTCCACCCATGACGCCAGTCTCGCCTACTTCGACAATCCCATGATCGAATTCGTGGCGGTGGTATTCATGATGGCTGGAGCCATGAACTTCAGCCTGCACTTCCTGGTCTGGCGCAAGCGTGACATGGGCTATTACCTGCGTAATGAGGAAGCCCGGGCATTGATCACTCTGGTGATTGTCACTGCCTTGATTATCGCCTGGGTATTGCATAAAGACGGGCACTACGGCAGTACCGCACATACCCTGCGCTTCGGATTCTTCCAGGTCGTTTCCGTGGTGACCAGCACCGGCTTTGGCATCAGTGATTTCTCGGTATGGCCGTTAATGCTGCCCATTCTGCTCATGTTTATCAGTTTCGTCGGGGGTTGCGCCGGGTCGACCGCCGGCGGCATGAAAGTCATCCGCTTCGTGGTACTCGCAAAGCAGGCGGGCATAGAAGTGGATCGCCTGGTACACCCGCACCTGGTAAAGCCATTGACACTTGACGGCAAAATCATTCCCAACAAGGTGGTACAAACGGTTTGGGCCTACTTTGCCATCTACGTCACCGCTTTCGCCCTGTTAATGCTGGCGCTTATGCAGGGCGGTATGGACCAGGTCACTGCTTTTGGCGCCGTTACCACCTGCCTTAACAACCTCGGCCCGGGACTGGGCGATGTAGCCAGCAATTTTGTCAGCGTGACCGCCGAGCAGAAATGGATGCTCTCGGGCGCCATGTTGCTCGGACGACTTGAGATATTTACTATCTTTGTTATTTTCACACCGGCATTCTGGAGGCCCTGACCATCGGGCCTCACTCCGAACCGATGTACAAGCAATACACACGCCATCTGGAGCACTGCATGAGACTGCACCTGCGTTCGCTCGTTATTACCCTGCTACTGCTGGCCACACCTCTCGTCGCTCAGCCGTCGTCCGACCACCAGCGTCTCCAGGATTTGTTTGACCGGGAATGGCAGTTCCGGCTCGCTGAATTCCCCATGCTGGCAAGCTACACCGAGGCGCCCGGCGCCTATGACAAGCTCGGTTCGGTAGCCGAGCCAGATCAGCTTAGACGCGCGGAGTTTTGGCGCGGAATACTTGCAGAGCTGGCGCAGATTGATATCGCCTCCCTGGAGCGTGAGGACCAGATCAATTACCGGCTGTTCCAGCGGCAGCTGGGGCTCATGATCGAGAACATCGAATTTCATGACTACCAGATTCCTATCCTGGTAGATGAGGGTTTTCACACCGAGTTCGCACGCATGCCGGAATACGTGCGTATGCGCAACGTCTCTGATTACGAAAACTACATCAGCCGAATGAGGGCATGGCCGGCTCTGGTGAAGCAGCAAATCACCAATATGCGGGCCGGACTGGAGCGCGGCTTTTCCCAGCCACAGGTGATCCTCCAGGGTTTTGACAAGATGTTGTTGCCCTTACTGGTGCAAGACCCCCGGGACAGCGGTTTCTGGGCGCCCTTCGACAGCTTTCCTGCAGGGATCTCCCAGGCGGACCAGGAACGCCTGAAAGTTCAGGGGGCCGATGCCATCATGACGGGTGTGGTGGCGGGCTACACCGAGTTCCTGCGTTTCATGCAGGAGGAATATATTCCCGGCACCCGCACGTCACTGGGTGCCTATGACATGCCCGATGGTGAAGCCTACTATGCGCTGAAGATACGCCAGTACACGACGCTTGATTTGAGTGCCGAAGAAATACACCAGATCGGATTGTCGGAGGTGGCCCGCATACGCGCCGAAATGGATGAGATTATTCGGCAACTGGACTTCCAGGGAAGCTTTGCCGAATTCCTGGCTTTTCTGCGCAGTGACCCGCAGTTCTATGCAAGCACCCCGGAAGAACTGCTGAAAGATGCTGCGTGGATCGCCAAGAGCATGGACGGAAAACTGCCGTCTTTGTTCAAGATCCTGCCACGCCAGCCGTATACCGTGAATCCCGTGCCGGATAACATCGCGCCAAAGTACACGGCCGGCCGCTACGTCGGTGCGCCGATAGACAGCACCCGCCCCGGACAGTACTGGGTGAATACCTACGACCTCAAATCCCGGCCCCTGTATGCACTGCCAGCCCTCACTCTGCATGAAGCCGTGCCGGGTCATCACCTGCAGGGGGCACTGGCCGAGGAACATTCTGAACAGCCCAACTTTCGAAGGCTTGACTATATATCCGCCTATGGCGAGGGCTGGGGTCTGTATTCCGAGTTCCTGGGCATCGAGGCCGGCATGTACCCGGATCCATACAGCAACTTCGGTCGCCTGACCTATGAAATGTGGCGCGCCTGCCGCCTGGTCGTGGATACCGGTCTGCATACCAAGGGCTGGACCCGGCAACAGGCGCTGGACTATCTCGGTCAAAACACAGCACTGTCCCTGCACGAGGTCACCACCGAGATAGATCGGTATATTTCATGGCCCGGACAGGCCCTGGCCTACAAGCTGGGGGAACTGAAGATCAAGGCCCTGCGCAAGCAGGCCGAGGAGCAACTGGGCGCTGAATTTGACCTGCGGGAATTCCATGATGAAATTCTGCGCAGCGGATCGGTTTCCCTGGACATCCTGGACACGCTGATCCAGGAGTACATCCAGCGCGAACTGTCACCCAAACCGGACGGAGCTTCGAGTCCGCCTGTTGCTGCAAATAGCGCTCATCAATAAGGATATGAAACCAGCATCTCGGTATTCCACGCTTGCCGACGCGGGCCTGCATGCCGAGACTTGGAACCGGTAGGCCAGCCACGTTTGTGCCGCCAATCACGCATGGAGATCAGGCTATGTCCGTCAAACCGAAAATCAACCCCGACATCGCGCGAGAATACCTTGCAAAGTCGAGGCTAAGCAGTGAGCTGGACGCAGATGCCCTGGACGTGCTGTCTCAATGCATCAGCGCCCGCGCACTACAGACCGACGAATTCCTGATCCAGGCCGGACACCTGGACGACTCACTACACATCCTGGTCTCGGGCAAACTGGAGGTCATTGCGCCATCGCTGGGCACCGAACCGGTAACCCTGGCCGTTCTGACGCCAGGCGACCTGGCTGGCGAGATGAGTTTCGTGGACGGCGCCGCACACGCGGTGGGATTGAGGGCACTGGTGCCGTGCGAAGTCATCAGCCTGGCACGCAGCGATCTTGAAGCGATGCTGGATACCCATCCCCGAGTGGTCTACCAGGTCATGCGCACCATAGTACGTGCTGCCCACCATATTGTGCGCAAGATGAATTTGCAGCACGTGGAAATGACCCGCTATTTCTACAAGAGTTCAGGGCGCTACTAGAAACCCGATATTCCCTGCTCTGTTCGTACACCTCGTCCGGGAGGTCATGCCCACTGCCGTGTTCAGGATATGCGTTTCCTCGCCAACATCCTGGCCTTGTTACCAACGTGCAGCCGTTTATAGATGAAGTTGGATATTGGTTTCATTGAGTAGGTCTCCCAGCGCAACATCTGGAAACCACTTTCCTCCATCAATCGCTGCATGGACTCCCTGCAAAACTCGTTACAGTGTCCCGGGAGGAAATTGTCGGAAAATTTGCGCTGATGAACCCCGTGACGCACCAGAAAGCGCTTGAAGCGCTTGTCCCAGGCCTCGATATTCGGCATTTCCAGCAGCAGATAGCCGCCTGGCCGGGTAAGTCTGCCAAGTTGCCTGATGGCCTCCAGGGAATCTGGCATATGTTCTATCACGTGTCGCAGGACCACCAGGTCAAACTGTTCACCCGGGAAAGCATCCCCCTGGAGGAAATCGCCCACCGCAACTTCAATCTCCAGCTTTTCAGAAACCAGCACGGCCATATGTGCTGACATCTCCAGACCTTTCACCTGCCAACCGGCCCTCTTGGCCAGGTACATCAGCCTGCCCATGCCGCAGCCGACATCCAGGAAGCTGCCGCGATGGGGTACCCAGCGATTGATAAAATCAAAGCTCTGATCTTTATCCAGATTAAATTTTTCGTTGTCATCGGTGGGGTCGACGAAAATAGTGTTGTACTGCTCCTGATCAAGACCACCGCGAAGATCATAATTGACCAACTTGCAGTCCGGACACTTGTAGTATTTGAATTGTCCCTGGTTTCCGAGCGAGTAATGATAAGGCATAGCTTGCGTGCCACAGAGCCTGCAGGGAAAATTGGAAGCCTCAACTGCCGGGGCCATAAAGCCAGCCTTCATTGCATAAAAGGAAACATATTTGCTGCGCGACTTTAGCATAACCCCGGGCAACACAAGTGTGTCCTGTTTGCTCGGATCAAGGCTCGAGGTTATACTTCCGGGCCGTTCAGGATCAGGCTGTCAATTTTTAACTTATTCACGTTAGAGTCGCTGCCGCAACCATAATGGCTTCGGCATCAGACAACACAAGGAGCGTCCAAGTAATGCGATTTCTTAAACTTTTGTTACTCATCACGGTCATGGGGCTTTGGAATCCCGCGTTCGCCCAGACCGATGAGGACATCATGCAAATGTCCATCTCCGAGCTTGAGACAAACAGACAGGCCATTATGACCACGTCCATGCGGCTTGATGAGGCGGCATCGGAAAAATTCTGGCCCGCCTACAGAGCCTACAGGGCCGACGTAGAACCGCTCAAGCAGCGTTATCTCGATATCGTCAAGAGCTATGCGGACAACTACATGGCGCTGACCGATGAGCAGGCCGCAAAATTGACCAAGGATTACCTGAAACTTGAAGCGGATAAAACCAGCATCCGCAAAAAGCATGTGAAGAAGATGCAAAAGGCCGTGGGTAACGTGGCCGCCATGCGTTTCCTGCAAATTGAAAACAAGATGGACGCAGTCGTGGACTTCGGCCTGGCTGTGCAGATTCCCCTCGCAGAGTAACGCCTGGTTCGCTGACCCACGGGGTCAGACAAAAAAGCCGGCAGTATTCTGCCGGCTTTTTTTTGCATGCACCGTTGCGGCGTAATGTCTCCAGACTGAACAGCCGAATCGCTCAGCCACCCTATTTGCAGCACTAGCTGCTGGCCTGCCCGACTGGGTAATGCCGGGTTTAAGTAGCGTCCGGATTTAGTACCGCCAAGACAGACCCAGTGCAAAACCCGATGCGCTCAGGTCCAGAAGAAAATCGTTGTCCCTGAAATCCAGTTCCAGGTAGCGATATCCCAGCAGGCCCTGCACTCTCCTGCTGAAGGAGTATTCCAAGGCGACCAGGCCATTCATCGTCAGTCTTGCCGAGGGATTCATTCCACCCACATCACCGCGTAATCTCACCGCCCAGGTATCTGATAGCGGGTAGCGGTAGCCTATCCCTACAAAGGGGTCCAGCCAGGTCTTTTTCGCCCTGCCCTCAGGGCCCGGGTCGAGGCCGATCTCGGTGGTGAAGCTCACGTTGCGCAGCCCCGCCAACCATTCCAGGTTTCCATTGAGGTCAGGTTTATAACCCGAGGCAATTTCCAGGAACCCACCGCGAATGCCAATATGGGTGTCAATAAACCGGCCGGCGAAATCGTCCTGGTAATCCACGTGCAGAGTATCCAGTTGCCAACTCCAGTGCCCGCGGCTGAGGCGCAGCACACCCATGAAGGCCATTTGAAGGTTCTCCATGGCAAACAGCGTATAACCCGGATCGATGGGCGACTCG
>JAPHSC010000072.1 GCA_026193125.1 Gammaproteobacteria bacterium | reverse complement strand
TATCAATCTCGAGTCATCCACCGGGAACATAGACAGCAAGGCCCTGGAGGCCGCGCGCGGCAATGAAGGCTATTCAGCCTACACAATGAAGGCGACCGTCAAGGGAACCGAATGGGAACGCCTGCGCCTGGGCTTTTTCAGCAGTGAAGCAGAGGCTCGTAAAGTAATGGCCGGGATGCTGGCCAGGTTCCCGCAGGCCTGGGTGGCCCAGGGCGGTGCCGAGGATTGGGAATTGGCAGCCCGTCAGCAACAGCTCCAAGGCGACTCGACCGAGAATATGCGTGTAGCAAAGACCGATGTCCGGACGGCCAAGAGTGCCGCCGGTGCGGCCGCAATTGTCACTGTGGCGGCAAAGCCGGTAGCCGACGTCGTAGTAGCTGACCCGGTCCAGGTGGCCCGGTCAGAGCCTGCGCCATCCGCTAAAGACATACCGACCGATACAGCTGTAGTGGCAAGCACAGAGTCAACCGGGACCGTTGCATCCACCTCAGCCAAGGTAGCTGCCGGCGCTGGCGCACTTGCGGTTGTTGCCACAGGATCGCTGGTGGATGAAGCTGCGGAGGTGGCGGTCAGTGAGCCAGTACGCACGGCTGCCAGCGTCGCTCCGACGCCAGTTGGTAAGACAGCGACTGCTACAGTCACGATTCCCGCGACACAGGGGGTCGTGGAGCCCGTTCCGAGCAAGAACGTAAAGGTTGCCACCGCCGCTTTCGCGGCCCCGCCGCCAGCGGCTGTGCAGGCAACAAACAAGACCAGTCAACCCGAATCGGCAGGCACGGTTCCCCGGGCGTCCGCGGTCGACGAACAGGCCTCTGAGCGCATGCTCGAAGCCCGCCAGGCGATGCTTGACCAGGACTGGGACAAGGCGGTGAGATTATTGACCAGCGTGCTCGGTAGTGCCGACACGTCGGATCACATGCAGGCCAGGGAGTTCCTCGGTCTTGCACGCGAGCGCAAGGGTCAGCTGGCGCATGCCAAGGCGGAATACCAGCGCTACCTGGAAGACTATCCGGATTCGGAAGGCGCCGCCCGAGTACAGCAGCGCCTGGTCGGGCTGGTGACGGCCGGTGATTCGCCCAAGATGGCCCGAGCGGATTCCCAGCAGGGTAACGCATCCGATAGCGACTGGGATATGTACGGAAGCCTGTGGCAGTACTACTACCGCGATGTCCGTTCGATCGGAGACGAGCAGCGCGTGGTGGATGCGCTGTACACAAATGTCGACACGGTTGGACGTTATGACGGCGAGCGCTACGGGGTCATTTCCAGGGTGAATGGTGGTTACCGGCACTTCCTCAGCGGCGTGGAGGATGGCGACGAAAGCTACATCAACCTGGCCTATCTGGAGCTGACGGACGAGCAGATCGGGCTGTCAGGCAGGGTAGGCCGCCAGAGCCGGCATTCCGGTGGCGTGCTGGGACGTTTCGATGGGGCATTCATGGCTTACAGCATAAGTCCCCGCGTGACCCTGAACGGGGTCGCCGGTTACACCGTCGACACTTCCCGGGAGGCCTTCCAGAATGAACGCAGCCTGTACGGTCTGAGCGTGGATCTGACCGACATGGTGCAGGACATGGATTTCTCGCTGTTTTACAACGCCCAGGATTACAGCGGCGCCACCGACAGGCGCGCCGTGGGCGGAGAGGTGCGTTATTTCGTGGAGCGCGGGAATCTGCTGGGATTGGTTGATTACGATACCTACTATGGCGCGCTGAATATCGCCATGCTCAGCGGCAGCTGGAGTTTCCCCGGGCAGTGGGTCGTGTCGGCTAACCTGGACTACCGTCGCAGCCCCCTGATCACGAGCCGCAACGCCTTGATTGGACAGCAAACCCAGTCCATGGACATTTTGCTGTCCCAGGTAGGCGAGGAAGAAGTACGCATCATGGCCGAGGATCGATCGGCGGAATATCAATCGGCGATGTTTGGCCTGTCGCATCCGCTGAATGAAAAGTTTCAAATCCAGCTACACGCATCCATGTTCAACCTCTCAAGCACAGAATCTTCAGGTGGCGTGGCGGGTT